>CACVAV010000073.1 GCA_902727945.1 uncultured Thiotrichaceae bacterium
CTTTAGCTGCCTCTGCGGCTTTAGCTGCCTCTGCGGCTTTGGTTACTTCCTCAGTCTTAGCTTCAGACGAAGTTGACTCTGCTTCTTTCGTTTCAGCACATGCGGTTAGAGACAAACTCGCAAGCAAGGCGAAGACTACCAACGGATAACATTTACTCATAAAAACTTCCTCTCAGCTTGAGTCGACATCAAAATGCCAATTCATGTTTACCAAATTTATGACCATCTAGCAAGTTAGCGAGCTATATAACCGATGAAGTTAGTTACTTGAAATTTTGGACATTTTGTATTATGACAAACAAATGGTTCACTGCTGCAACCAAAAAGTCACCGGCCCGTCATTCACCAAATGTACCTTCATGTCCGCACCGAACACACCACAGTTTGACTGACCTAATAGCTCTTCAGCTTGCTGACAAAAATAACCAAACAACGCCTGCCCTAACTCAGGCGGCGCAGCAGGACTAAAGCCAGGCCGGTTTCCTTTGCGCGTGTCTGCGGGTAAAGTGAACTGCGGAACAATTAATAACTCATACCCCATGTCTAATAACGAGCAGTTCATACGCCCCTGTGCATCCGCGAAAATGCGGTAATTCAGAACGCGTTGTAACAGCCTGTCCGCTTTCGCCTGACTATCTTCTTTCTCTACACCCAGCAATAGCATGATACCCGCTTCAATCGCAGCAACAGGTTGATCGTCGATCACCACAGAAGCATAGGCAGCCCGTTGAATCAGACCGATCATTCCAGTTCATCTGCCATAAAATCAGTGGCCTTAACCAATGCAGCCTGAATGCCAGGCTCACTGGCTGCATGTCCTGAATCCGGCACAATAGTCAAATCTGCTGTTGGCCAAGCCTGATGCAGCGCATAAGCCTGCTCCAAAGGGCAAATCATGTCATAGCGCCCATGAATGATATGACCGGGAATATCGTTAAGTCGGGATGCATTTTTTAATAACTGATCAGGCTCCAGAAAAGCATTATTAACAAAATAATGTGCCTCAAGTCGCGCCACGCTCATCGCCGTATGGGGGCTGGAAAAATGATCAACTGTCGCTCCCATCGGCAAGAGATTTGCCGCCCGACCCTCCCAGGTAGACCATGCTTTAGCCGCCTGCATCCGGGCAATTTCATTATTCCCCATCAAACGGTCATGATAAGCCTGTAATAAATCATTCTGATCGCTAACCGGTATGGGCGCTAAAAAATCCACCCAGTAATCAGGCAAAACTTTATTCGCCCCTTCCTGATAAAACCAATGCACATCTTTCGGGCGGGCAAGGAAAATACCGCGTACAATCAACCCACTGACCCGCTCCGGGTATGTCTGCGCATAAGTCAGTCCAAGTGTTGAACCCCATGAACCACCAAAAACCACCCATTCATCAATACCGAGGTGCACCCTGATCTGTTCAATATCAGCCACTAAATCCCGGGTCGTATTATTTTCAACCGAAGCATGCGGTGTCGAACGGCCACAGCCACGCTGATCGAATAAAATAATCCGGTAACGTTCCGGATCAAAAAAGCTGCGATGCCATTTTTCACACCCGGCCCCCGGCCCTCCGTGCAGGAACAGCACAGGAATGCCTTCCGGCTCACCACACTCTTCAACATAAAGCGTGTGAATTTCATCAACAGGAAACATGAAGTGGTGGTTATTGCGGATGGGGGGGTATAGCGGTGAATGACTCATACAATCAAAATTCCTCTACTCATCTTCCAACAGACGACGTGCGGCCTGAAAACGAGTTAAATCCTGCTCTGAAACTTCCGGATACTCAAGGCTTAAAGCCTCCAGTGCTTCAACAATAATCTCAGCAACAGCAACACGCATATAAGGCTTACTATCTGCCGGAATAGCATACCACGGCGCATATTCACGCGAAGTGGCTCCCAGTACCTCGGAGTAAGCATTCATATATTCATCCCAATGTTGGCGCTCTGCCACATCGCCTGTTGAAAACTTCCAGTTCTTTTCTGGTTCATCAAGCCTGGCCAGGAACCGGCGCTTCTGTTCTGCCTTAGATACATTTAGCCAGAACTTTAGTACAAGCGTACCATTTCGTGCCAAATGTTTTTCATGATCCCGGATAGATTCAAACCGATCTTGCCAAAGAGTATCGCGATCAACTTCCACGGGCAGGTTCTGTCCCTCCAGGTATTCCGGATGCACCCGAACCACCAATACCTCTTCGTAATAACTGCGATTATAGATACCGATACGGCCACGTTCAGGAAGGCTCTTTGCAGTACGCCAGAGAAAATCGTGGTCTTTTTCTTCTGCTGAAGGCTGCTTAAATGAATAAACCTGACAACCCGCAGGATTCACACCACTCATCACAGAACGGATAGTACTGTCTTTGCCCGCCGCATCCATAGCTTGAAAAACCAACAGCACGGAATGATGGTCGTGAGCATATAAAATACGTTGTAGTTCGTCGATACGCTTCGTTAATTTTTTAAGGCGTTTCTTTAGCTGCTTATTATCAGTGTCACTTGGTGACTGGCTTGATGCCTGACCGAGGTCAAAACTGCCATCAAAGGCAACCCGATGTTGTTTGGGGAAATTGATCACTGTTGTTTTATCCTCCGGCTAAATATGAATACATCATAGGAAACAACCATAAAAAAAGCCCATACCCTTTGCAGGGTAGGGCTTTTCATAAAAATGGTGCCGATGGCGAGACTCGAACTCGCACGTCCTGTTGAACACCACCCCCTCAAGATGGCGTGTCTACCAATTCCACCACATCGGCGTATATCTATATCCTAATCTCGTTTACGCTTACCGGTTTATTCTTTTGGTGCAGCGGGCACTTCGGACGCCTCTGTTGCAGCAGGCGCTTCACCCTGTGGAGCCGGCACTTCTGAAGCCTGATCACTGCTACTGGCTTCCTGACCCGGAACAGCAGGAACTTCACTGCCTATATCAGAAGGTACATCCTGAGCAGGCACAGTCTCTTCAGTCTGAAATGCATCAACCACACTGCTAAATTCAGTCGTCCGGTTAGCGACTAACCAGGCCAGACTCATCGAATTCAGGAAAAACACCGTCGCCAGAATGGCTGTTGCACGGCTCAGGAAATTCGCAGAACCCTGAGAACCAAATACAGTACCGGAAGCGCCGCTACCAAAAGCTGCACCCGCATCAGCACCTTTACCATGCTGCATTAACACCAGCACAATAACTCCAATTGCAACAATAATCTGTACGATCAGTAAAATATTATAAAACATGATTAACTTCTAAGTTGGCTCTAGTGGTTAGCGTTATGCCCAGCCTGACAAATTGCAAGAAAATCCTGCGCATTCAGCGAAGCTCCGCCTATTAAACCACCATCAATATCAGCCATCGCAAATAATTCAGCAGCGTTAGACCCTTTCACGCTACCACCATAAAGTATCTGTACCTTCTCGGCGACATCCCCGTTTAACGCCGCGATCCTGCCACGGATAAACGCATGCACATCCTGTGCCTGCTGAGGTGATGCTGTCTTACCGGTTCCGATTGCCCAGACCGGCTCATAAGCAATGACTGCATCAGCCAGTGCTTCAACGCCTTCCAAAGCAATAACCGCGTCCAACTGCCTTCCAACAACAGCTTCAGTGATACCACTTTCACGCTCTTCCAGCGATTCACCTACACACAGCACCGGAATCAGGCCTTGTTTCCGTGTGGCAGCAAACTTACCGGCAGTATCCTCATCCCGCTCACCAAACAAAGCACGACGCTCCGAATGACCAACAATAACATACTGACAACCAAACTCATTGAGCATCGCCGCAGAAACCTCACCGGTAAACGCGCCTTCACTCTGATCACTAACGTCCTGTGCGCCCAGACCGACCTCGCTGCCTTTTAACAAATCAGCAGTTTGCGGAATGTAAACATAAGGTGCACACACCACAATTGATACATCATCCAATTCAGAAGCACCTGTTAAGATACCCTTTACCAGTGCTTCAATTGACGCTCCGGAGCCATTCAGCTTCCAGTTTCCAGCCACCAACGGACGTCTCATAGTAACCCTCTCCTCTAAGCAAGGGCGAAAGATTACCGATAGTAAGCTGAGAAATCAATTCTTTTTAAGTAATACCCGTCAGGCCGCCTCGCGAACCGCACCTGCAATTTCATTAGCCAGCAGAGTTGTCTCACTCACATCATCACCTTCCACCATCACACGGATTAATGGCTCGGTTCCGGAAGCGCGCAATAATACCCTGCCACGCTCACCTAATTGAGACTCAACCTGCTTCACTGCTGCTTGTACACTGGCAGCTTTATCCAGATTGATCGATTTTTTAATCGGTACATTGATCAGGGTCTGAGGGTATTTACGCATCACCTGCTTAATATCATGCAAAGACTTCCCGGTACTGATCATTGCACGCAGTATCTGTAACGCAGCAACAATCCCATCCCCTGTCGGCGTATGGTCACGCACAATCAGGTGCCCGGAACCTTCACCGCCCAATACACAATTATGCTTCATCATCTGTGATACAACGTAACGATCACCGACTTTTGCACGATAGAACGGAAGGTCGAACCCCTTAATCGCCTGCTCTAATCCCAGATTACTCATCAAAGTGCCGACCACACCCGTTTTCACCGCAGTCTCATTGCGGCGGAAGGCAGCAATAATAGCCAAAGCTTCATCACCATCGACCTTCTCGCCTTTATCATCAATCATAATCAGACGATCACCATCACCATCCAAAGCCAAACCAATATCTGCCCGATACTGAAACACTTTCTCACGGAGCAGATTAACATCGGTAGCACCACACTTCTCATTGATATTAAAACCATTAGGCGCATTACCGATCGCGAATACTTCCGCCCCCAGCTCCATCAGCACATCAGGTGCAATGTGATAGGTAGCGCCGTTAGCACAATCCACCACAATACGCAGACCCTTCAATGACATAGACGAAGGCAGCGCGCGTTTACAAAATTCAATGTAACGTCCGGCTGCATCTTTAATCCGCACTGACTTACCTAAATCTTCGGATGGTACAGTCACTAAGTCATGATCCAGGTAAGCTTCAATCTTATGCTCGGTTGAATCCGGCAATTTCATTCCGTTAGCCGCAAAGAACTTCACACCATTATCATGGTAAGGATTATGTGAAGCGCTGATAACAATACTGGCAGAAGCACGGAAAGCACGTGTCAGGTAAGCAACACCTGGTGTAGGCATAGGCCCCAGTAAGCGCACATTGACGCCCGCTGCAGCCAAGCCAGCCTGTAATGCAGACTCCAGCATATACCCTGAGATGCGCGGATCTTTACCGATCAACACCAAGGGATGACCATTCGTAGTTAACACTTTGCCTGCTGCCCAGCCAAGCTTAAGCACAAAATCAGGTGTCATCGGGTACTCACCGATTTTGCCGCGAATACCATCTGTTCCGAAATATTTTTTAGACATGAATTATTTTCTCCGTCATCGCGCTATGTGCTAACGATCACTATTGTTCCTGAACCGCTTTTACAATTCGAAGTGCATCCACTGTGGCCTTCACATCATGAACACGTAACAGTCGCGCACCATTCATCGCTGAAATGACTGCAGCAGCAACACTGCCCTGCAAACGCCCTTCAACCGGACGCTCATCCAGCAATGCACCGATCATTGATTTGCGCGAGATACCAATCAATAGTGGTAATTGGAAACGATTCAGTTCATTTAACCGTCTTAATAAAGTGATATTGTGCTCCAGCGCCTTACCAAACCCGAACCCGGGATCAAGCCAGATACGCTGCATTGAAATACCTTCACCTTCACAAGCAGACAATTTTTGTTTAAAAAATTCGCAAACCGATTCCACCACGTCATTATAGGACGGATCTTTCTGCATTGTGCGGGGCTGTCCCAACATATGCATTAAACACACCTGCACATCACTGGCGGCACACGCCTGTAAAGCTCCTTCTTCCTGCAATGCCCTGACATCATTAATCATGTCCACACCAGAACTGATAGCCTGCGACATCACCACGGCCTTACTGGTATCAACAGAGACCAGCACATCAAAGCGACTCTTGACCCCCTCTAAAACAGGAATAACCCGTTCCAACTCTTGCTCAGCACTCACATCTGCTGCGCCCGGACGTGTAGACTCGCCCCCAATATCGATAATCGCCGCACCCTCTTCAATCATCGACTCAACACGTTTCAACGCACTATCCGGCACAGCAAACCGGCCACCATCAGAAAACGAGTCCGGGGTCACATTTAATATGCCCATGACATTAATTTCAGAGCGCAACTCAACTAATTTATTCATGACCGTTATATTACTATAATTTATGAGCAACAGCACATAAGACACTACTTCCATCAACAGTCTTATGACAGAAAGAGCTGCGTTTAAACGGCTCTGCAATTTTATTCACACCCGGAAAAGCTAAAGGCACGGAAAACCGTGCCTTTAGCTTAAACCCGAAAGCTTCTATTTAATGAGAACTGGCGGGGCCGCCTACTACCGGCTTATCTGAATCCTTCGGCTCAGAAATTTCCTTCTTTTCTGTCGGCGGTGTACCGGAAGGGCCGGAGTCATCAACATCGTCAACCCAACCCGATGGTGGTGGTGGCTCTTCACCACGCATGATCGCATCAATCTGGTTGCGGTCAATAGTCTCAAACTTCATCAGCGCCTGAGCCATCGCATGCAGTTTGTCCATATTCTCTTTCAGAATAGTCTCCGCACGCTCATAGTTCCGGTCAATAAAGTCACGAATTTCCTTGTCGATAGCATGCGCTGTTTCATCAGACATGTGTTTATGCTGAGTCACACTGCGACCCAGGAAGACTTCACCTTCATCTTCAGAATAGGACAACGGCCCTAAACGACTCGACAAGCCCCATTTGGTCACCATATTACGGGCAATTTCAGTCGCTCGCTCAATGTCATTGGACGCACCGGTAGTGACACCCTCTTCACCCAAGGTCAACTCTTCCGCGATACGCCCACCAAACAAGCTGGAAATCTGACTTTCCAAACGTTCTTTACTGGCGCTATAACGGTCTTCTTCAGGTAAATACATAGTCACACCCAAAGCACGACCACGCGGAATAATCGTCACTTTGTAAACCGGATCATGTGAAGGCACTTTCATACCCACAATTGCATGACCTGCTTCATGGTAAGCCGTATTCAGTTTTTCCTGCTCGTTCATCACCATGGACTTACGCTCAGCGCCCATCATGATTTTATCTTTAGCACCTTCGAATTCGGACATATTAACAGTACGTTTATTGGCACGCGCCGCAAACAGTGCCGCCTCATTGACCAGGTTTGCCAAGTCAGCACCAGAGAATCCCGGCGTACCACGCGCAATCAATGATGGCTTAACATCATCACCCAGCGGCACTTTACGCATGTGCACCTTGAGAATCTGCTCACGACCACGCACATCAGGCAACGGAACCACTACCTGGCGGTCAAAACGACCAGGACGCAATAAAGCAGGATCAAGTACATCAGGACGGTTAGTCGCCGCAATCACGATAACGCCTTCACTACCTTCAAAACCGTCCATCTCGACCAGTAACTGGTTCAGTGTCTGTTCGCGCTCATCATGACCACCACCAACACCCGCACCACGCTGACGACCTACAGCATCAATTTCATCGATGAAGATGATGCAGGGTGCATGCTTTTTAGCTTGCTCGAACATATCACGGACACGGGAGGCACCCACACCCACAAACATTTCAACAAAATCAGAACCGGAGATACTGAAGAAAGGCACTTTTGCTTCACCAGCAATAGCCTTCGCCAGCAAAGTTTTACCCGTACCCGGCGAACCCACCATCAATACACCACGGGGAATTTTACCACCCAGCTTCTGGAATTTGCTCGGATCGCTAAGAAACTCAACCAGCTCGCCTACTTCATCCTTGGCTTCTTCACAACCCGCCACGTCATTGAAGTTCACCTTCACCTGATCTTCAGTCATCATGCGCGCCCGGCTCTTACCGAACGACATAGCGCCACGACCACCGCCGCCGCCCTGCATCTGACGCATAATATAAATCCACAGACCAATGATCAGCAGAAATGGCACCCAGCTAATAATAATGTCCCAGAAAATTGAACGCTCTTCAGGCGGAGCTGCCTTAACCTTTACATTATTAGCTAACAGATCATTCACTAATTGTGGATCATCCGGTGGACTATAAGTAGTGAATTTAGCGCCATTTGCGGTAGTACCCGTGATGGTCTGGCCCTTAATATCAACTTCTTTAACTGCATTATTGCGCACACTCTGAATAAATTCTGAGTATGACAACTGCGAAGCTGACTGAGTAGGCGCACTAAATTTACTGAACACAGCAATCAATACGAAGGCGATAACCGCCCAAATCAGTAAATTTTTTGTCAATTCATTCATGGAAACACTCCATTTCCGCTATATCGATGTGGTCACAAGAACCACGGGCAAAAGTTATCACAAATATTACACCATAAAGCCTTGTGCAAGCACATATACTTCACGACTACGGGGTCTTGAAGCTGATGGCTTGCGGATTTTCACACGTTTAAAATGACGACGAACATCATTCAGGAAATCATCTGATCCCTGCCCCTGGAATAATTTAACAACAAAAGTACCGTTAGGTTTCAACACCTGACGTGCCATATCCAGTGCCAGTTCACATAAATAAATAGAGCGGGGTTGATCCACACCCTCCATGCCACTTATATTGGGTGCCATATCTGAAATAACAAGATCGGCTTTATCTTCTCCCAATAAATCGAGCAACTCCTTTAGTACGGACTCCTCCCTGAAATCCCCCACCAGGAACTCAACAAAGGGCAAGGGATCAATCGGCAGAATATCGCTGGCAATCACCCGACCTTTTTTCTCGCCCACCAGTTCGGTCGCATACTGACTCCAACCACCGGGGGCAGCACCAAGATCGACAACCGTATGACCGGGCTGAATGATTCGATCTTTGTCCTGTATTTCTTTCAGTTTGTAAATAGCACGCGAGCGATAGCCGTCTTTTTGCGACTTTTTTACATATTCATCATCAAAATGTTCTCGCAGCCATCTTTGACTACTCTTGCTTCTTGCCATAGGATTGATTTAGTGCTTACACTTGCGCAATTTTGGGAAAGCCTATCATGGAATTAAAAGAAACGCAGAAAAAACGCCTCAAGAGGCTTGCTCATGATCT
>CACVAV010000074.1 GCA_902727945.1 uncultured Thiotrichaceae bacterium
GTTTGTTGGTTAGGAATACCATCCTGTAACGGTGCAACAATTTCACGCGGGATGATTTCCTGATAAATCGCATTGGCAATATGTACTTGCGGCTTTCGCACAATCAGCCCCAGATCCTCGACATATTGCAGATCATCACCGCTGATACCATTTAAGGTTGATGCCCCGCTCAGCAACGCGGATATAACGCGATGAATCCTTGGCTCACGTAGCTTGTCAGTCAGCTGATCCAGATGCGTCTGGCGCGAACGAATCAACCGCTCACGGGCAGCCAAATATTTTTGCAGAGTGATGGTTACACTGCGATCACGTGCTTCACGGTCTTCCCAGGTCATCTCATAGCCCAGTGCATTTACCAGCCAAGGCTGACCACGGGTATCTTCCCATAATTCAGGAAAAACGGATTCATCAAACACCTGTCCGGTTTCAGTGGTATGCTGTTGGTAAAGTGCATGTATTTCCTGTTGGGTAAAACTGCCCATGACCAGTGATTTAGCTTTGATATTAAACGCACTGCCACCGGTTATAATTTCCTGATCTTTGCTGTGAATGCGGTAATCACGCACATCGCGCACCCCACAGAGAATAATGCTTTGCGGGAAAGCCTGCGGACGTTGGGCATATCCGGCGCGAATCTGCCGTAACAGAGAAATCAGCGTGTCACCGACCAGTGCATCCACTTCATCCAGCATCAGCACGATAGGTTTATCACTCATTTGCGCCCAACGGGATAACAAGGTTGTCAGGACACCTCTGGCCTGTTGCTGCACCAATAACTCATGCGTAATGGATTCGAGTTCGGGCTGAATACCGTAGGTGTTAGCTGTGGCTGCCAGTGTTTCGCAGATCACAGCCATACCCCCCTCAACATCATTGCGAGCGGCTTGTGCAGCTTCAATATTCACATACAGTGACTTGTAGACACCCGCCTCATTCAGTGCATCCGACATCGCCAGCAAGGTACTGGTTTTTCCGGTTTGGCGCGGCGCGTGCAGCACAAAGTACTTTTCTGACTCAATCAGGTGCTGAACTTCTTCCCAATCCAGACGATGGAGCGGATCAATGTGATAGTGATTGGCGGGTTTAATCGGGCCTGCGGTGTTGAAGTGCTTTTGCATGGGGTGAATCTGCTACTGAATGAGGAGTTTAGTGTAGCACGAAGCACAGATTGCGTGTGGGCTGCCGCCGTTATGCTGAACAGTCGCATACCTCAACAACCCCACACACCACAGAGATTTTCATCGAATTCCGACCTTATAGAAGTACTCTCACCTTCGCTGGTTTCAATCAGCAAATTGTCATTCAAGCCGGGAACGACAGTATGGCGCTCTTTATTAATTTAAAATCAATTGTTTTTCAGTGAACATTAATATAAGAATATTAGACTATAATTATGTTACTAATTACATTCTAGCGGATGACGACGATGAAAACCTGGAAAATACTACTGGCAGCACTGCTGCTAATGCCGGCTTATGGCAATACTAACAGTGAGTTAGGTTCAAAAAATGAGCCTCAGATGCTAACGACTATCCATGACTCCCCCTATGATTTTGATAAAACCGTGCTAACACTTCGAGAGGCTATTGAATCACATAACTTCCGTACTTTTCCGGATCGTTTTTTGGAACAAGGGCTAACTGATGAATTTTCAGTCAATCAACGTCAGCTAAGTATCCGTTTCTGCAACTTCAATCAATTGGACAAAGCATTGAAGCTGGAACCACGTCTGGGTGTGCTATTACCCTGCGCCATTACCGTCATTGAGCACGAAAATGGTGAAGTGCAACTCTTTGCCGCCAATATAAGCGCAATGGCAGCATTATTTGATAACGCCCCGCTAACCGAATTAATAGGCGACCTGCAAGACAGCTATGATGACATCATTGAAGAGGTAACATTTTGATGAATACTCTGACTAAGCAAGTATTGGCGCTATTACTGACCTCAGCATGCCTGATTATTGGGCCGGCGACGGCTCATGCCGGGCAGGATGATTTGTTGAGTGCACGAACCACAAAACCTTTTGATGAAACACTGAGTATGGCCGGTGAAGCCTTGGAAAAACACGGATTTACCGTGGCTCATGTGCAAAAATGTGACGGTGGTTTACATGCAATGGGCTATGAAACCGGCCACTATCGGGTGATCTTTTTCGGGCGGCTGGAAGAAGTGCGCGAACTCAGCAAAACTCACCCGCAGTTGATACCGCTGTTTCCGTTTAAACTGGCTGTTTATGCTGACAATAATGACACCGTCATCTCTGTCATCAATCCGGCCGGGCTGGGAAATATGCTGCAAGCTGATCCGGTATTAAAGGAAAAACTACGCCAATGGAAACAAGAGTTTAAAGACGTTCTCAATGAGATCATGATACAACAGATAGCAGAACTTTAAGCGCCTGTCCTCAGACTATAGAGCCGGATACCTATTCCGGCTCGCACGGGTTCGTCATCGCTGATACTAGTAGTAGATGCCACCTAAGGTTATACTGATTTTCAGACTTTGCTCACGGGAGCGCCGACAACAGTGCGGCCACCATCCGGCCAAAACTATCCCGTGCGCACTCAACACTGTGCCGCGCCCGCAAATAACCATGCACCAAACCCATCTCATCCACCCACTCAACCCTGCCACCGGCAGCGAGTATCCTCTGTTGATAATCACGCCCGTCATCTCTCAACGGATCACATTGCGCGGTAAAGATATAGGTAAGCGGCAAGCCACTGTAATCCGTATCCATCAACGGTAAAAACGTCGGGTCATGACTCATTTCACTGCCCCCCGAAATTGCCTGATAATAAAACACCATATCGTCGGTGGTGAGCATCGGTGCATCCGCATATTCCAGATAAGAACCCCGCGTCATATCGCCCCCCAACGCAGGATAAATCAACACTTGTCCGACAGGTTTCACATCATGTTGACGCGTAGCATGTGCCACAGCAGCAGCTAAGGTCGCCCCCGCACTATCACCCACCAGCATTATCGGTAAATCAGTCGTCGCGGCAATATGCTCAAAAGCAGCCAGGGCATCATTAAACGCCGCAGGATGGGTGTTTTCAGGTGATAAACGATAATCCACCGCAGTCACCTCAAAACCCGTCTGATCACAAAACTCAGCGCACACATCATCATGGCTATCCAGGTTACCAATCACAAAACCACCGCCATGGTAATAAATGATGTGTGCCTTCGCCGGTTGCTTGGCGCTTTGATAATGCCGGATCGGAATCGACTGCTCCGGCGCTTTGATGATTGAATCAATGGTGCTGATACCTTCGGGATGGCCCGCATGGAAGTGCCGGGACAATTCCAGATACACCTCGCGCTGCTTTTCAACCGTCAGACTAACGGCATCCACTGGCGAGACAGACTCAACTTCTTTTATATACGCTAAAACATCCTGGCCAAGCTGCTGCTGGTATTTTTTGTTCATCATTTATGCCTACTTAATTATTTTCGTACGTTCAATTTTGGTGCTGACTTCCGTAGTTCATATACACCCATAAATCCAATTATGGTCAAAAACACACCCATTGAAAACCCAATCAGACTTGATTTACTAAGCTCAAAATGCTGTTATGGTTTCGGAAAATCAATTATCTGAATACAGGAGAAGCTTCAGATGGATAACACTGAAAAGCAGTTGTTTGAGGAAATCATACGCGATAGTCAGAAAAATAAGACCGGTCGCCGCGAATTTTTGCAACATTCATTAGCAGTAGGCATGGGCTTAGCCGCTGGTAGCGCACTCTGGTCATCAGAAGTTGCTGCTGAAACACCAAAGAAAGGCGGAACCTTCCGCGTTGGGGTGCATGATGCAAATACCTCAGATACACTCGATCCGGCTACTTTTTCAAGTGTAGGCCAAATTCAGATCGTACACACTCACCGTAGCTTCCTGACCGAAATTACTGCCGACAACAAATTGGGGCCGGATTTAGCTGATTCATGGGAACCTAATGCTGATGCGACAATATGGACATTCAAACTGAATGAAAAAGCCACTTTCCAAAGTGGCAAGAAGTGCACCGCTAAGGATGTTATTGCCTCGATAAATCATCATCGCGGTGAAGACTCTAAATCAGCGGCGAAAGCGCTGCTGGAAACAGTTAAAGATCTGAAAGCTGATGGCGATTACACCGTCATCTTTGAATTATCACAGGGTGTTGCTGATCTGCCATGGCTGATGACTGATTATCACCTCGCGATCTGCCCGGCTAAGGATGATGGTATTGACTGGGAAAGTGGTGACGGCACCGGCCCCTACAAAATGGTTCGGCATGATGTAGGTGTTTCCACCTCATTTGAGCGTCATGAAGGCTGGCACCGTGAAGGCGCTTACTTTGACAAAGTTGAATTCACTATTATCAATGATCCGAATGCGCGTCAGACTGCACTGATGACCGGCGATGTTGACTCAATCACTTCCACCGATCTGAAAACACTGGCGCTGCTGAAACGTAATAAAGACATCCTGATTGATAACACACCTAGTGGTAGTGCTATTACACTGCCTATGTTCTGTGATACGGCACCGTTTGATAACCTGGACGTGCGCCTGGCACTGAAGTATGCGATCAATCGTGAAGAGATCATTGAAAAGATCATGTTCGGCACGGGCACGGTAGCCAACGATGTTCACATCTCACCTAACATGCCTTACTACAAAGAACTGGAACAACGCCCTTATGACCCTGAAAAAGCTAAGTTCCACCTGAAGAAGGCGGGTATGGATAAACTGTCTGTAGATCTGTCTGCAACTGACAGTGTTTATCCGGGCGCTGTGGACATGGTTAGCCTGTTCTCTGAAAGCGCCAAGCCGGCAGGTATTGACATTAATGTGGTACGTGAACCAAGCGACGGTTACTGGTCAAATGTTTGGTTGAAGAAGCCGTTCTGCTTTGTTAAGTGGGGCGCACGCCCGACACCTGACAATATATTCTCACTGACATACGCAGCTGATGCGGCATGGAACGAGAGTCGTTGGAAGAATGGGCGTTTCAATGAATTACTGGTCATGGCACGTTCTGAATTAAACGACGAAAAGCGTGCCGAAATGTACGGTGAAATGCAACTGTTAGCGAAAGATGATGGCGGCACAATCCTGCCGGCATTCGTTAACTTTGTTTGTGCACGCCGCAAGAACGTTATGCACGGACCTAGTGTCTCAGCCAGTTGGGAAAATGATGGTGCACGCGCGGCACATCGTTGGTGGTTCGCTTAAGCCCAATCCTGTCATTACTGTGAAAGTTGAAAACTTTCATGCTTGTGGGGCGTAGTCCCTACACATAAGTCAGGGCAAGACGGGGTTTTCTGATGGGGTTATCCTGATCAGACAAAAAGTAAAACAGGAGTCTCTTACACAGAGACTCCTTCATCAAAGCCTTCACCACCAGATTGATCTGGTATCATGGCCCCTCTTATAAACCGGTCAACACGTATCACTGTCAGCTGCCCGGTTTTTCTTCCCTTTATCTATCCATTGCAATCACATTAGAAACACCTTCAGCAGGAGGAAAACTACATGAATGATGTGCTTAAAATTATTATTAAACGCCTGGGTCTCGGGCTGGTTACACTACTTGCGGTATCTGTCATTATCTTCGGCGCTATTGAACTACGACCGGGTGGTGTCGCGGAAGCTGTGCTTGGACAGGGCGCAACGGCAGAAACTGTTGCTGCTTATGAAAAAGAACTCGGTCTGGATCGTCCGGCACCGGTACGTTATTTTGAGTGGCTCGGAGGTGCACTGACCGGTGATTTTGGTAAGTCTATGACCAATGGCAGGCAGGTCAGTGAACTGATCGCGCCGCGTTTTGCCAATACCCTATTCCTTGCTTTATATGCTGCGGCCGTCGCCGTACCGCTGGCACTGATCCTTGGTGTTATGGCAGCACTCTATCGTAACTCTATCTTCGACCGGGTCGTGAATATCATGACGCTGACATCGATTTCCTCACCGGAATTTTTTGTCGGTTATATTCTGATTCTGTTTTTAGCCGTTAAGAACTCCTACTTCCCCTCGCTATCTAATGTCAATGATGATATGGATATCATGGATAGGTTGTACCGATTATTCCTGCCTGCTATGACTATGGTATTGGTGGTCACCGCCCACATGATGCGCATGACCAGGGCATCGATTATTTCTCTGCTGGCATCACCTTATATCGAAATGGCCAGACTGAAAGGCGTGCCACAATCACGTGTCATCACACGCCACGCTTTACCGAATGCCTTAGCACCGATTATTAATGTCATCGCACTGAACCTGGCTTATCTGGTCACCGGTGTGGTACTGGTCGAGGTGGTATTCGTTTATCCGGGTATCGGCCAATTGCTGGTGGATAGCGTAACCAAACAGGACTACCCGGTGATTCTGGCTTGTACGCTGACGTTCGCCACCGTTTATATTTTATTAAATCTGGCTGCTGATGTGGGTGCTATTCTTAGCAATCCTCGCCTGCGCCACCCGAAGTGAGGTGATAATATGACTACTATTTTGACTATTGTTGGCTTATTGGCGGGTTCTGCGGCGGTTGCGTATGCCTTCCGGTTATTCCTGACCCTGGTACTGTCCGGTGAAACTAAGAAAGCGATACAAACAGCACCACTAACAGCTACTTTTGGTTTATTCGTTATTCTCATTTACATCATTGCAGCGGTATTTGCGCCGTGGATTGCGCCTTACGGTGAATCAGAAATTGTCGGGGCCAGTTATGCACCGGCTGATTCAGCCATGTGGTTAGGCGGCGACCAGCTGGGGCGTGATTTGTTCAGCCGGATTATTTACGGCG
The DNA here is from genome assembly GCA_902727945.1 of uncultured Thiotrichaceae bacterium. Lineage (GTDB taxonomy): Bacteria > Pseudomonadota > Gammaproteobacteria > Thiotrichales > Thiotrichaceae > Thiolinea. The sequence goes on from CACVAV010000074.1 coordinate 6,804, forward strand.
CAAGAAACACGGTGGGTTTATCCATCGCTACCACGACACTGGCCTTCATCGCCGGAACAACATTGGGTTTACTCGCAGCTATCAAAGGCGGCTGGGTTGACCAGGTGCTAGGACGGCTTGCTGATACTATCATGGCCATTCCATCGCTGATCCTCGCACTGTTACTACTGAGTATTTACGGCACTAATACACTGACTCTGATTCTTGTGATTGGTTTTATCTATACACCACTGATCTTCCGTCTGTCGCGTTCGGTAGCCGGTAATATTGTGGTCATGGATTACATCGAAGCCGCCAAATTACGCGGTGAAAGCAGCTGGTATCTGATACGCAAAGAAATTCTGCCGAATGCAATGGCGCCATTAATTGCTGAATTTGGTCTGCGCTTTTGTTTCGTATTCCTGTTAGTCGCCGGTTTGTCCTTCCTGGGTTTGGGTATCCAGCCACCTACAGCGGATTGGGGTTCTATGGTACGTGAGAACGCTACGTTGATTTCATTTGGTGAATTTACACCCTTGATTCCGGCAGCAGCGATCGCACTGCTAACTGTATCCGTTAACTTTGTAGTCGACTGGATGCTGTACCGCTCATCCGGCCTGAAAGTGTGAGGAGATTAACTAATGTTTGATGATCCAAAAGATGTATTACTCAAAATCCGTGATCTGCGTATCGAAGCCAATGTTGATGTCGGCAAGTGGGCTGAAATTGTCCACGGCATCGACATTACACTGCGCCGTGGTGAAGTGTTAGGCCTGATTGGTGAATCCGGTGCAGGCAAATCTACCATTGGCCTCGCTGCTATGGGGTTCGCCCGTGATGGTTGCCGGATTTCCGCTGGCACGGTTGAATTTGATGGCATGGAGCTGACCTCAAAACCCGTCGCTGAGCTGCGTGCACTGCGTAGTTCGCGCATCGCTTATGTGGCGCAATCAGCTGCAGCCTCATTCAACCCGTCACACCGGTTGATTGATCAGCACACGGAAGCACCGCTGCAATATAATATGCGTACACAGTCAGAAAGTGAGGCAGATGCTATCGACTTGTACCGCCAACTGCAATTACCTAACCCGGAGGAAATCGGTTTCCGGTATCCGCATCAGGTATCCGGTGGACAGTTACAACGTGCGATGACAGCGATGGCGATGAGTTGCCGCCCTGATCTGATTATCTTCGATGAACCGACTACCGCACTGGATGTAACCACCCAGATTGAAGTATTGGCAGCGATTCGTGAAATTGTTGAGAAATACAATACAGCAGCTATCTATATCACCCATGACCTGGCGGTCGTTGCCCAGATGGCTGATACCATCAAGGTATTGCTGAAAGGTGATGAGATTGAGGAAGCTGATACCAAAACCATGTTGGAGCACCCTAAGGAAGATTACACCAAGTCCTTGTGGGCAGTACGTGACTTCCGCCGTGATCAGATGCCGGGGCCGGAGCCGGGCGATGTACCGATTATCTCGGTGAAAAATGTTGATGCTTCTTATGATGGTGTGAATCAGATCCTGAATGATGTGTCCTTTGATATTTATAAAGGTCGCACAGTTGCAGTGGTAGGCGAATCGGGTTCGGGTAAATCAACCGTAGCACGTTGTATCACCGGACTATTGCCCCCCGGTAGCGGTTCTATTGAGTTCAATGGTGAGGCTCTGCCACCCAGGTACTCCAATCGTACCAAAGACCAGCTGCGCCAGGCACAAATGATCTACCAAATTGCTGATACGGCGCTAAACCCAAAACAGACCATTGGTGAAATCATTGGCCGCCCGGCTGAGTTTTATGGCGGATTAAGTGGTGCGAAGCTGCGAAAGCGTGTTGATCAGCTGCTGGAGATGATCGAGCTGGAACCAGCGTTGTATTATAAGCGCCTGCCCTCTGAGTTATCAGGTGGCCAGAAACAACGCATAGGTATCGCCCGCGCACTGGCCGCAGAACCACAGTTTATTATCTGTGATGAAATAACCAGCGCACTGGATCAGTTGGTCGCAGAAGAGATTCTGCGCCTGCTGGATCGCTTGCAGAAGGAACTGAATCTGGCCTATATGTTTATCACTCATGATTTGGCGACGGTGCGTTCGATTGCTGACGTGGTGGTGGTCATGCAACGAGGGCGGGTGGTGGAGCAAGGGCCGAAGGACGTGATGTTCAGACCGCCACATGATCCTTATACTGACCTGCTGTTGTCTTCAGTGCCGGAGATGGATCCTGAGTGGCTGACTGACTTACTGGAACAGCGTGGCGAGGATGCACTACAATCTTCGGGTAATTAGACCGACTAAGTGACTTCACTAACGGGGACATTTTGTGTCCCCGTTTTTATTTAGCCTGATAAATAGCCAATGCACTATA
>CACVAV010000075.1 GCA_902727945.1 uncultured Thiotrichaceae bacterium
TTTTTTAGATCACAGGCTGTGATCAGTCTTTATTGGCATGACTTTTGCTTTGCAGTATTATAATTATAGCTCTTACTTTTTTGTTGTTAATTTAACCTTAATGCAGCCCGCTGCCGGTGGTGAATAGTGAAGCGAAATTGGGATAAGTACGATCCAGGTGATTTTTACGATGAACTCATAGTAGCCAAGAAGCAACCCCGGCAATCAAGCCACAGCTTGATTCAGTACTTGCGTAAGCTACCGAAGGAGACATTTGCTCAATGTATCCAGGATAGTGAGGCGGTGATTCATGAGTTAGGGATTACCTTTACGGTATACAGTGATGCTGGCAATATCGACAGGGCCTGGCCATACGATCTCATCCCGCGCATTATTCCCGAAAGTGAGTGGCGATGCACCGATTTGGGGCTTAAGCAACGCATTCGTGCACTAAATCGGTTCATTCAGGATATTTATAATGAACGCTCCATCATCAAGGATGGTGTGATGCCTGAAGATGTGGTGATGAGTTCCAAAGGTTACCGCGAGGAGTGTGTCGGTATAACGCCGCCGCACGGGGTTTGGGCCAATATTTGTGGTTCAGATCTGGTGCGTGATCACGAAGGCACAATGTACGTATTGGAAGATAATCTGCGTGTACCTTCCGGTGTGTCTTATATGCTGGAAAACCGTAAAATCACCAAACGGGTGCTGCCGGAAATTTTCAGTCTGTTGCCTATTGGCCCGGTCAGTGATTACCCCGCGTATCTGTATGATATGTTGGCCTCATTAGCCCCTGAAAAAAACAACCCAACCATTGCGATACTGACACCCGGTATCTATAACTCTGCCTATTTTGAACATGCTTATCTCGCTCAACAAGCTGGTCTGCTGCTGTTAGAAGGCGCTGATCTGTTGGTGGGGGATGATGACCATGTTTATATGAAAACAGCGGAGGGTCTGAAGCCGGTTGATGTGATTTACCGCCGCATTGATGACGATTTTATTGATCCGGAAGTTTTCCGTGAGGATTCGATGCTGGGTGTGCCCGGTATTATGCGTGCCTGGAAAGCGGGTAATGTTGCCATCGCGAACGCACCGGGTTGCGGGGTGGCAGATGATAAAGTGATCTATGCCTATGTGCCGGATATGATCCGCTACTATCTGGATGAAGAGCCGCTGTTGCCCAATGTGCCGACATGGAAGTGTCGCAATAAAAAAGAGCGGGAGCATGTGTTGGAGCATCTGGCTGAATTAGTGGTGAAGCCTGCTAATGAATCCGGAGGCTATGGCATGTTAATCGGTCCACATGCGACTGAAGAGCAAATAGAAGAATTCCGCAAACTGATTATTGAAGATCCCAACAACTACATTGCTCAACCGACGCTCAGCCTTTCGGTAACACCGACGGCGACCGAAAAAGGCGTTGCACCGCGCCATGTGGATTTGCGACCCTTTATTCTTAGTGGTGAAGATATTTATGTCACTCCCGGCGGTTTGACCAGAGTAGCGTTGGTGGAAGGCTCGTTAGTCGTCAATTCCTCTCAGGGTGGTGGCAGTAAAGATACCTGGATTGTGGGTGATGTGGCTGATGATGATAGCCGGTATTCCATACGCAATGATGAGGAGGAAGAATAATGTTATTGTCACGAGTGGCGGAGCGTGTTTACTGGATGGGGCGCTATCTGGAGCGTACTGAAAATATTGCACGGCTAATCAGTGTTCATACCAGCTTATTAATGGATATGCCTGATGAAATGGAATTCAA
>CACVAV010000076.1 GCA_902727945.1 uncultured Thiotrichaceae bacterium
TGGAAGTCATAGACTTCCATGCTTGGGGTGAAAGTCTTGATGTGCGTTACGTGAAATCAAACAATTCGCCGTACTGGCTAATCGCATACCGGTCAGTCATACCCGCAATATAATCTGCGATAGCTCTGGCTTGCCCGGCATCCCCCTGCTCCTGTTTCAGCTCACGTGCAAATTGCTGGTGCTTTGCCGGTAGCAAGCGAACATCATGCATAAATGCACCAAACAGTGCCTCAATAATCTGCTGCGCACGCCAGGTTGAACGGTAAACTGTAGGGTGGAAATACAGATTTTCGCGCAGAAAATGTTTGAGTTCATTTTTCTGTTGCCGCATCAACGCACTGTATTGCATCAATGACGCATCATGCTGCCGCACATCAGCCAGACTCTGTACACCCGAAGCTTTAATAGCCGCAAAACTGGTTTCCGTCAGATCAATCACCATCCTGCCAATCAAACGCCGCAGAATTTCATTCACTTGTCTGCGCCCGCTCAGGTCAGGATATAAACCCTGAACCTCAAGCCAGACTTCACGAAACACCGGCACCTCAATCAGCTGCTCAAGTTGAATTAGACCTGAGCGCAAACCATCATCAATGTCATGATTATTGTAGGCAATTTCATCAGCGATATTAGTCAGCTGAGCTTCCAGTGAAGCTTGGGTTTTATTCAGAAAACGTTCTCCGACATCACCCAGTTTTTTTGCATGTTTCACAGCACAATGCTTTAAAATGCCTTCACGTGTTTCAAAACACAGGTTCAACCCGGAGAATTGTGCATACACATCTTCCAGCTGATCAACTACTCTCAATGATTGCAGGTTATGTTCAAAGCCACCGTATTCAGCCATGCATTTATTCAGCGCATCCTGCCCGGCATGACCAAACGGCGTATGCCCCAGATCATGTGCCAACGCAATCGCTTCCACCAGATCTTCATTCAACTGCATATTACGGGCCACCGAACGGGCAATTTGCGCCACTTCCAGCGAGTGAGTCAGGCGGGTACGGTAAAGATCACCTTCATGATTAACAAACACCTGCGTTTTATATTCCAGGCGGCGGAAGGCTCTGGAATGAATAATCCGGTCACGATCCCGCTGGAAAGCAGTGCGGTATTTCGGATCAGGTTCGACAAAGCGGCGGCCTTGGCTGGTCACCGGATCAGCAGCATAGGACGCTGACATGCCTAAAGATCCCGCGCCAGAACGCGCTGTAATGCAGCCGGATCAAAATCAGCGGTAATCACGGACTCACCCAGCCCCTTCATCAGAATCAAGCGCAAGGTTCCATCCAGTACTTTTTTATCCACCGACATATAACGCATGAAGTCATCGCTACTCATACTTTCAGGCGGTGCAACCGGAAGCCGTGCTTTGATCAACAGACGCCGGATAAATTCAACTTCATCAGTGTCCAGCCAACCCATTAACAACGAATGTTCCGCCGCCATAACCATGCCTGCTGCCACTGCCTCACCATGTAGCCAGTTGCCATAACCCATTGCCGACTCAATCGCATGACCAAAGGTATGACCGAGATTGAGTAAAGCACGCTGATCCGCTTCAAACTCATCAGCGGCCACCACTTCAGCTTTATGCTGACAGGATCTGAAAATAGCCTCAGCCATCACATCAGGATCACGAGCCAACAAATTATCCATCTGATCATCCAGCCAATGCAGAAATTCCACATCGCGAATCAGGCCGTATTTAATTACCTCAGCCAATCCGGCACTTAACTCACGGTCATCCAACGTGCTCAATACATCAGTATCAATCAGTACACATTGTGGCTGATAAAACGCACCGATCATATTTTTGCCTAAGGCATGATTAACACCGGTTTTACCGCCTACTGACGAATCCACCATCGACAGTAAAGTGGTGGGGATTTGAATAAAATTCACACCACGCTGATAGCTGGCCGCCGCAAAACCACACATGTCACCAACTACACCGCCACCCAGCGCCAACAAAGTTGTTTTACGGTCGACATGCTGTTCAAGCAAGTGCGTATAAATCAGGTTTATCGTTTCCAGATTTTTGAAAGCTTCCCCATCAGGCAACACCACAGCAGAATGTTTTAATGCTGCGATATTCTGCTCCAGCTGGCTCAGGTATAACGGCGCAACGGTTTCATTCGACACCGTGACACAGCTCGCCCCGTGAATATGCGGGAGTATCAGCTCAGGTTGCGACAATAACCCCCGACCAATATGGATGGGGTAACTGCGGTTACCAAGGTCAAGTTCGAGTGTTTGCATGCGATTTGTCCTGTAATTTTTTCAGTCTTTGCATAATATGGCGGGAAATGGTTGAAGCACGCTGCCTGCCGGTAGGAACCACCAAATCAGCTAATTCTAAATAGTGACCCTCGCGGGCTTTTAATAAGTCACGCAAAGTTTGCAGCGGATTTTCCGTTTGCATGAGCGGACGGTTTTTGTCATGGCGGATGCGGGAGTACAACTGCTCAGCGGAAGCGCGCAGGTAAACTACCTGCCCGGCATCTTTGAGGTTGAGCCGGTTACTTTCACGCATCAGGCTGCCGCCGCCCGTGGCCAGCACCATATTATCAAGCTGACTAAGTTCCTCAATAATTTGTGCTTCACGATCGCGAAAACCATCTTCGCCTTCAATGTCGAAGATGGTCGGTATACTAACGCCGGTTCGTTCTACGATCACATGATCAGAATCGTAGAATGTCAACTTACAACGTCGCGCTAATTGCCTGCCGATTGTTGACTTCCCCGCGCCCATGAGGCCAACCAGAATAATATTCTTTTGCATTCCGGTTTTATGCCAGCAGTAGGCACGGGAATCAAGCTTTATCGTCCGGCAACCTTCTTACCACTGCTATCAACGATCTTCGGTGTAACGAAAATCAGCAGCTCACGTTTATTCTCACTTTTATTGGTTTTGCGGAACAAACGCCCGACAACCGGCAGATCACCTAACACCGGCACCTTCGTTGTACCGTTAATATTAGTTTCTTCATGTACGCCACCCAGTACAATCGTCTGACCATTTTCTACCAGTACCTTGGTCTGAATCTCGCGGGTGTCAATACTCGGAACACTGTTAAACACCGTACCCACCGTATCCTGGTTCACCTTAAGATCCATAGAAACATGCTCATCAGGCGTAATTTGTGGCGTTACCTCAAGACTCAATACAGCCTTCTTGAAAGCTATGTTGGTGGCACCACTTGAACTGGCCTGCTGGTAAGGAATTTCCACACCCTGCTCAATGATGGCTTTGGTCTGGTTGGAAGTAATCACGCGTGGCGTCGCCACAATTTCACCCTTACTTTCGGCCTGAAGTGCTGATAACTCAAGATCCAGCATAAAGTCCGATGTCAGAATGGAGAAACCGAAGCTACCCGCAGAACCAATCACCGGCAGATTCACATTCAGACGATCACTAATATTAGGTATAGTCACAGTTTCGCCGCCTGCCGAGCCACCTCCTGAAGCGATCGAGTTGTAATAAGTATCTGAAGCACCGTTCAAACTACCCGCCCCCAAACCAATGGAGTCATTATTCAACCAACGTGGCGACGCGCCAAAACGTGCGCCCAGCTCTTTACCAAACTCATCATTAGCAATAACAATCCGTGATTCAATCAACACCTGTTGCACCGGTACATCGAGTACTTTAATCAGATCACGTATCTGTGCAATCTGCTCTGCCGTGTCTTTCACTAACAAGGTATTAGTGCGCTCATCAGAAGAAACACTACCACGCTGGGATAAAAGCGAATGACCCTCCTCCTCACCCGTGGAACGCCTTTCAATCAATTGCAGTAAATCCGCTGCCTTAGCATAATTAATCGGAATATACTCTGTCACCACCGGCTCCAGTTCAATCTTTCGCCTGGCAATTTCCAGTGCACGGGCATCTTTGGCATCTAACTCTGAGCTGGGTGCCACCCAGATAACACTGCCATTCTCACGCATGCCGAGGTTTTTAGATTCCAGCACAATGTTCAGTGCCTGATCCCAGGGGACATCTTTTAATCTGACTGTGATACTGCCATTGACAGAATCACTGACTACAATATTTTTATCGGTGAAATCAGCCAGCAATTGCAACACTGCCCGGACTTCAATGTCCTGGAAATTCAGGGAAAGTTTCTCACCGTTAAAGGTACGCTTTTCCTGCTCACCTAACTTCAGCTTTTTCTTAGTAGTTTCGATCTTATCAATATGAACGGTATAAACATTGCGGTTCTTTTCCGTACGGTATTTAAATCCGGTATTACCAATAATCGATAAATGACCATTGCCACCACGTTGTGAAATCTGAATACCCGATACCGGAGTCGCAAAATCCAGGACATCCAAACGTTTACGCCAGTTAGCCGGTACATCCAGATCATGCAACGTCAGATTTAAGATATTCGCCCGCTTATCATCCGAGACATCAACATTGCCGTGCGGCAAAGTGACAATCACACGACCACCACCATTAGCATTACGCCGGAAATCGACACCACGCAAAGCATTGACTGCTGCCGGAGACTGCCTGGGCGCAGGTCTGGGTGCAGCCACTCTCGCAGGCTGTTGCTGCACACGCTGCACAGGTCGCTGTTGAGCGGGGCGTTGTACCTGTTGGGCTACCGACAAAGCAGGTGGTACAGGATGTTGCACAGGCCTAGCCTTTGGCTGATGGCGCGGGGCAACCATCTGCTGGGCGGGTTGCTGCCTGCCTGCAGATGGATTGCGATACCATTCATAGGATTGATCTGCAACTGCTTTACCTGCCACTCTTTGATTCTGAGCAGCTTGTTGCTGAGCAGCCGTATAGCGTTTGGCCGGAAGCATACCCGCAGGCGCATTAAAGATCAGCACAAGGTCGTCACCACGCGCTTCAACGCTGTAATCCACAAATGTTTTTAGTGCAACGACAACACGCGTCTGGCCTTTATTGTTAGCCGAGCTAATCGACTTAACAACACCCGCACCAGTTGCATTACGCCGGGCTTTTGGTAAAACTTCGACCTGGGGGAAATCGAAAACAATACGGGGAGGATTTTCCAAAATAAACCCTTTCGGGATGGTGACAGAGCGCTGAAAATCAAGACGAACTTCTGTCTTATTCGCGGCGCCCGGCTTTACATCAATCACTTGTAGTTTATTAAGAACTGCTGCGGATGCTGTATTCAGGCAACACCCTAACAATCCACAGGAAAACCAAAATGCGGTTTGCTTTATTTTTTTCATTATTGCTAACCTTTTACAAAACTATATTTTTTTATTGGGGTTTGAAATTGCTAACTCGTTATCACGTTTCTCGTAACCACCGAAACCATTTTCAACAATTTCGGATAAAATGACACTGACATCTTTTACCTCAAGAATCTTACCGTGATTCCTGCCGATATAATTACCTTCTTTCACTCTGTGTACTGAACCACCCGGAACACGAATTAAAGCCCACAGCTGCTTTTCTTTAAAAACGGTTCCAACCATTTTAAGACCATCCAGCGGGAATTTTTCCAGGAATTCTGGTAGCCGATTTTTATCAATCATCACAGAATTCTCCATCGGCTGGTCTTTATCAGGCGATAAAATGGAAACATCAAACGGATCAAGGTCATGGCCCGGATAGATAAACCGTACATAAGGTTTGATCACAGGAATCGGTTCAATCGGTTTTGCAGGCCGGGCCTTTACCTCAGTCACATAGTTAGACAGATCAGACATATCATGATTACAAGCACTCAGTCCACTCACCAAACACAGCAGCAGAAATAGCCTTACAACACTTACGTAGTCAGAATTTTTTACTTTAATTAACGTACTCATACTTTAAACATGCCTCATCATTTTTTAGTCAGTAGCTCATCACCAGAACCACTGTCTTCCAAATATCGATATGTTTTAATCAACGCTTCCATGCGCAGACGCTGGGAAACACTATCAAGACTGGTGTTTGCATTCTGAGCCTCAGCCTTTGCGTTATCATTCTCAGCATTCAGGCTGATATTATGTATCGTAACAATTCTGGGTAAGCCGGAAATATCACTGACAAAAGTCGCCAGCTCTTTATAAGTTCCCAACGCAATCAGCTTAATCGGCTTTTCAGCATAGAACTCTTTGGAAACCTCATTCAACGGCTCAAAGCGCACGATTTCAAGACCGTTACTGACACCCTTCTCCGAAATATCAATGATCAATGACGGTATCTCAGTACGGCTGGGCAGTTGCTGCATCAGATTACCAAATGACCGCTGCATCTCGGACAACTGCGCTTCATAAGCTTTCAACTGACTGGCTCTGCGTTGCTTCTGTTCAAAAGTAGCACGTAATTCTGTTTCTTTATTTTCTACCCGCTGAAGTGCTTCAATGCTATCAATAATCACCAGTTTGTAGCCTAAAAATAAGATCAACGCCATAACCAGCAACAGAGCCAACGCCTTAATAGGCCACCCGGCACTACCGGGATCTTCAGCGAGATTATTAATGTCCTGCAGGTTCATTTTGGCTCTCCTTGCTTTAACAGCTGCTTCACATCGAGCTTAAAGTCGCGCAGGGATGATTCCGATCCACCCTCTTTTGCCGCCGAAATAATACTCAGATTAGATGAAGTCAGCCATTCCGACTGCTCAAGCCGGTTCATATACCCGGATACCCGTGCATTGGACTCCGCCTTACCGACCACATTAACGGTGGTTCCACTCTGCTTCAGGCTTTCCAGATACATACCACCCGGCAATGCCGTGGCCATTTCATCAAATAAATGCACAATAGCCGGACGGGTGCTTTGCAGATTTTCAATCACCTCCATCCTGCCCAGCAATGCCTGCTTAGTAGCATCCAGCTTTTTAATTCTGGCGATATGTTTATCCAGCGTTTTGATTTCATTAGCCAGGTAATTATTACGCTGCTCCTGACGCTCAATGGATGATTGCATATAAGTATGACCCAAAAAAACCATCGCCGCAGCCAACGCGCCCGCAAAACCTAATAGTGCAAAAAACTGTTTTTTCTTCTGATCCCGCGCTTTATCACGCCAGGGCAATAGGTTTAAACCATCCATTTAATCCAGCCCCCGTAAAGACAGACCTGCCGCAATCAATAGCGCTTGCATATCATTAGTGAAACGTACCGGACTAACCCGTGAACCCAGCGCCACTTGTGTAAACGGATTGACCACTTTTACCGGTGTGCCTATCACCGACTGAATTTGTTCATCAATGCCCGGAATCCGTGCACAACCACCGGAAATCAGAATCTGACTCACCGAATCATGCTGACTGGACGCAAAGTAAAATTGCAGGAAACGATGCAACTGCCGCACCATATTGTCTTTGAACGGATCGAGTACTTCTGCGATATAGTTTTCCGGTAGGTTGCCTTCTTTTTTAGCTAATCCGGCTTCCTGCCAGGTCAGACCATAACGGTGCATGATCTGCTCAGTTAGCTGACGACCACCAAATGACTGCTCTCTGGAAAAAGTCAGACGACCCTGCTCAAACACGGTAATGCTGGTCATACTGGCACCAAAATCGACCACAGCGACAGAATCATACTGATCCAGCTCAGGCGTCAGACAACGCAGAACTTTTTCCAAAGCATGCGTTTCGGTGTCAACAATTTCTACCGTAAGACCGGCCATTTCTGCCGCCGCCAGCCGCACCTCAACATTTTCTGAGCGTGTGCCTGCCAGCAAAATATCCAGCATTTCAGGGTTATTCCGCGAAGGCCCCAGCACCTCAAAGTCATAACTCACTTCATCCATGGAATAAGGGATGTGCTGATCAGCTTCGATAGCAATCTGAGCCTCAAGCTCGGCCGTCGGAATAGAGGCAGGCATATTGATGATTTTATTAATAGCCATTGAAGTTGGAATCGCCAAAGCACAACGCTTCAGACGACTGCGGCTATCGCGCTGCGCCTTACGAATAGCTTCACCCACCGGCTCAGGTTCAATAATATCTTTCTCATTAGAGACACCTTCCGGCAAGGGAGCCACCGCATAACTTTCAATGCGGTATTCCTTACCCTTGCGGGACATTTCAACCAGCTTAACAGCAGAAGAACTGATATCAATGCCTAGCAGATTTTGCTTACGTTCAAGAAATGAAAACACATTAGAACCCAATTAATTATTTTGTTATACATTAAGCGGTACGCAGACAGCATTCGCATGCGTACCTACCCAAATGGGGCTGGTACTAAACTTGAAAATAGTCTACTCTGGCACCCTGTGGGATGCGTTTGTTTCAGATAAACGGAGAAACATCGGGAACCAAAATTTACCCGGCAATATAACAACTTTAAATGCTGCCACCTTCCTGCTGACATGTGCTTTTAATAACTATAAACGTGGCCAACCGGCCTGAACTAAGACCAGACTATGCGCTTTTTTGGCAAAATAATTACCCTGTTTTTCAGTAGTTTTTTCACGCTATTCACCCTCGGTCTGACCGCTATGGTAGCGGGCTATTTCTACTATTCCCCCCAGTTACCTGATAGCAAAGACCTGCATCATATTGAGCTTCAGGTACCCTTGCGCATTTATTCAGGTGATGAACGGCTCATAGCGGAGTACGGTGCTAAACGCCGCAGGCCCGTGGCGCTGAATCAGGTGCCGGATCGGCTACGCCAGGCTTTCATTGCGATTGAAGACGCCCGCTACTATCAACATCAGGGTATCGACTTCAAGGGCGTTGCCCGCGCAGTGTACAGCGTGATTTCAACAGGACGAGCTTCTCAGGGTGCCAGCACCATTACCATGCAGCTGGCCCGGAACACTTTTCTGGACAGCCGGAAAACCATAGAGCGTAAACTCAAGGAAACCTTACTGGCCTTTAAATTAGAACGAACGCTGGATAAGGACGAAATTCTGGAATTATATTTAAACAAAATCTACCTGGGTAATCGTGCGCATGGTATAGCCGCTGCCGCAGAAACTTACTACGGCAAAGACCAGTTAGACGACCTTAGCCTGGCGCAGATGGCGATGATTGCAGGACTGCCAAAAGCACCCTCACGTTACAACCCTATTGCTAACCCGCAACGGGCGATGGTGCGCCGTGACTATATTCTCAAACGTATGCTGGAACAGAAATATATCAATCAGGATGAATACTCGGTAGCTGTCCGTGAACCCA
>CACVAV010000077.1 GCA_902727945.1 uncultured Thiotrichaceae bacterium
TTGCTGTGCCTGATCGCCGTTACCGTGGTGCTGTTGATCCATGTGGTAGGGCTGATTCTGGTCATTGCGCTGCTGACGCTGCCTGCTGCTATCGCCGGGCATTATGTGCATTCACTCGGTGGCATGATGCTCATCGCTACCTTACTGGGCAGCCTGTTCACCACCAGCGGACTGGCTTTGTCATTCAGCTCCGGATTACCCGCTGGCCCGACGATGATTCTATTGGCAGGATTTACCTACGTGATCTCAGCTGTATTGTCAGGATTACGTGCCAAACAAAAGGCGAAACGCAGTCTGCGTAAACCTACGAAAGCTGCGATATAATCATCACATGATCAAAACCAGATAAGGAGTATCCAATGTCCGGCAACCCACTTGAAGACATGATTAAAAAATTTACCGACACCATCCCTGAGCCGCTGCGCACGATGCAGGATGATATGGAAAAGAATATGCGCGGTGTACTGGAAAGCGGCCTACAGAAAATGAATCTGGTCACCCGTGAAGAATTTGACATTCAAACGGCGGTGTTACAGCGTACCCGGGAGAAACTGGAAGCACTGGAGAAGCAGGTGGCTGCGCTAGAAAGTAGTGTTTTATCGGAGGTGAATAAGCCAGTGAATACATCTCCATCTGATTCTGAATAAGTTGCATCACTATAACCGGAACCTGTGAACAGATAGCCCTGATGCTACCTGTTCACGTATTCCGGTGATCAGTTACACCCTATTGTCATCTGATGCATTCCCGGCATCATGATCGACAGGGTCAGCATCAATAACATTATCAATGCTACTGTCTGCTGCGTAATCATCTGCTATCTCAGAATCATGTGAACGTGTTTTACGAGAAGGTTCGGGTGCTGATCTGGCAACAGGCTCATCATAATCCTCAATATCATCAGCCACCCTAGCTGACTTCTTTACTTTACCTTTACTCTGTTCAAAATCACCCGATGATTCCATTTGGTGGCGAATAAAATCAGTCAAACCTGCGCTGGAATCACCTTTCAGATCTACCTCTTTCAGCAAGCTATCAATCAACGGTACCTGGGCACGATAACGTAAAGCACTGTCCACTACCTGATCGGCCAGGCCACCTCCACCACCGTTACCGCCCCCTGAACCGCTTTTACCACCACCGGAGGATACAGAACCGCCACTGGCACTGCCTAAACCATCCAGATGCATGATCTTAATACCATCGATATTTTCCAGCGGTCGCACACTTTCTTTAATAATTTGCGGTAACTGACGCACAATCTCCATTTTGACCTGCATATCAATCTGCTTATTATCCAGCAGGTTCGCCGCACTATTAAGAGCACTTTTACCGGCCGCTTCCACCTGATAACGAATCTCAGCCGCTTTCGCCGCCAATCGTTCTACCTCAGCGTTCGCCTCAGCAATAATCGTCTGGCGTGAAGCATCTTTCTGTGCGCGAATAATTTCGACCAGCTTGATTCTTTCCGCCTCAGCCTTTTCCCGCGCCGTACTGATTTCTTCTGTCAGCCGGGCAGCTTCCGCTTTAATCTTATCCGTCGACATCCAGGCTTCGGCGACATTCTGGTCGAACTGCGCCCGCGCCACATCCATATCCTGTCGCGCCATATCCAGCGCCACGGTCTTGGCAATCTTGATTTCCTCAATTTCCCGTTCACGCTGCAACTGAATTTCTTCAATATCTTTTGCAGTAGACGCATTCAGGTCAGCGAGGTATTTTTCCTGTTCTTTCTGAAATTCAATTTGCTGTTGTTCGATGGACAGCCGTTGCTTCTCCGTTTCCTTATTCTTCTCCTGAATCTTGATCTTGGTGTCCTGCTCAATGTCATTCCGGCGCTTTTTACTGGACTCAGTCACTTCATCCAGATGGATCAGGCCACGGGCATCAAATGAATTATTTTCATCGAAATACTCTCTGGAAGTCTGATCAAGGCGCATTAATGAGACCGAAACCAGCTCCATGCCATTCTTTTCAAATTCAGCATTCAGTGTATTTTCTACATTGTGCTCAAAATCAGTCCGTTTAACATGCAGCTCATCCAGTGTCATGGTAGAAGCCACAGAGCGCAAAGCCGCCACACACTGCGCCTCAACAATATCTTTTACCTGTTCCGGATCCATTGTCCTGCTGCCTAATGTCCGGGCAGCTATTGAGATAGCATCATCATCCTGTGCAACACGCAGGAAAAATTCCGCCACCACATCAACCCGTAGCGGATCTTCAGTAATCAAGGCTAATTTGTTATTGCGCTCAATCTCAACCCGAAGCGTCTGCATATTGATCTGAACAGTATCGTGCAGCACCGGAAACACAAAAGCACCACTATTCACGATGACGCGCTCCCCGCCCAGACCTGTCCGGACAAAGGCTTTGTCCTTTGAAGCACGTCGGTAAAATGCAGCAAATAACGCAATCGTTAATAGTAAAACAACGACTAACGCAACCACTAAAAACAGATAAAGATCACTCATAATCTAACTTCACTCTGGTAACCTTGATGAGGTGAATAAATACAAGTATAAACCGACAGCGTAGAAACTACCTATTTTGTACCATACACTACATAGCTATGGATAATGCACTACTAAACCGAACTGTTGAATTTCTGCTGCTGCCTCCCGGCAATCTGCTATTACTACTGCTGCTATTGATTTTTCTATGGAGGAAGCAAAAAATGGTGATTTGCACACTGCTGGCTATGGGGCTGCTGCAAGTCATTATATTTAGCCTGCCTGCTACGGCAAATTGGTTAATAGCCGGACTGGAACAACAATACCCACCCCAAAAAGACCTCTGGGCACAAGATAAATTGCCTGAAGCTATTGTTGTACTGGGTGCCGGTCGCAACCGGAACGCACCGGAATATGACGGTGAAAGCACCAGTCTGACAGGTATTGAACGATTACGTTACGCCGCATTACTGCACCGCAAAACCGGACTCCCCATCCTGTTGTCCGGCGGACAACCCTTGCCCAATGTGCGCAGTGAAGCAGAATTGATGCACGATGTTTTAGTCAATGAATTTAAAGTTCCGGTACGCTGGCTGGAAAAGGACAGCCATACTACCTGGCAAAATGCAGAATTAAGCAACAAAATATTATTGGCAGAAGGCATTCAGTCAGCCTGGCTGGTTACCCAGGCCTGGCACATGCCCCGCAGCATGATGGTATTTCAGAGCCAGAGCCAAAATCAAGGCATCACTTATCAGGCGGCTTCCGTTTCTTTCAGCAGCATCATTCCCTGGAGTGATTTATACATGAAATGGGTTCCGCAACCGACTGCGCTAACCCGCAGCATGATTGCCCTGCACGAGTGGGTTGGGCTGCTTTGGTACAAATTACGCCAGTATCAATCTCATTGACCTCACGCCTTTGCAGCTATTGGTGTAAAAAAATCAACCACATCACTGGATAGATTATCTTTGTTCAGTTAAAATTAAGCTTATTTTGATGAATAGACAACCGCACACTATTTAGACCAAATATTCATCGAAAACCACCTGTTTATCCGGAAGCCTTTGAATTTAAAAGCACAATGCTGTCTCTTATAAAGATTGCATTATTTCAAGCGTCGGCCGGAAAAACATAGCTACTCACAGCAAATTTGTGTATTTACAGCTAAACTTAAAAACAACAGCAAAGACTTAGAAAGGAGTTACTTTAATGGCATTCGGCAAGACAGGAATTGACTGGCGATCTACCAAAGCCGCAGTCTGGCGCTCAAACAGGCATTTTCTGAAACCGATCAGCCAACTGGATGTGCAGGCTCCCGATAATCTGTTAGGTATAGAAGACCAGAAATCACTGCTGTACAAAAACACCGAAAATTTTCTACGCAACCAACCCTGTTGCCATGCTTTATTATGGGGTTCCCGTGGTAGCGGCAAATCATCACTGATTAAAACGTTATTAACCCGTTATCACCGAAACGGCCTGCGCCTGATTCAGATCCCCAAAAATGATTTACACCTGCTGCCGGATATTACGGACGAAATACGTGAGCATCACCGCAACCATCACTTTATTATCTACTGTGATGACTTATCGTTTGATGAGGGACAGGGCGAATACCGGATGCTAAAAAGCACACTGGAAGGTACATTGGAACAACCGCCGGCCAATGTGCTGCTCTATGTCACCTCAAACAGGCGTCACCTGATGCCTGAGTACATGGCGGATAACCTTCACCCCCAAACTAATAGTGAAACTCAATCCGCTGAAGCACTGGATGAACGACTGTCAATGGCAGACCGTTTTGGCTTATCGCTGTCATTCCCCCCGATGGCAGAAGAAACCTATCTCAGCATTGTCGATGATCTGTTTAAAAATATCAAAATCGACAAACAACAATTGCATGAGGAAGCCGTTCGGTTTGCTATGCAACGTGGCGGCCATAGCGGCCGAACCGCTCGCCACTTTTTAAATCATTATCATATTTATTTGTGAAGTAAATACCATGACCTCAATTATCAGAAACATCTCAACCGCTGTGTTAGCCACCACTCTGTGTCTCGGAGCAGCTCAGGCCGCCACTGATACCGCACCCAGCGATGCCGCGACCATAATGGTTGATGAACGCCCGGTACCTCAGCTAACCCAACGCGATCTTGATGAGCAGTTGTGGCTAAATGCCCTTACCGGCAATGTCAGCGCACTAACCCAGCTGGTCAGTATGGGCGCTAATCCGAGGATTGCCACGTCACATGGCGAAACAGCCTTACATGCAGCAGCAGCCCGTGGTCATATACAGATTGTTAGCTTCCTGTTGCGCAGCGGCGGCGTTAGTGTTCATTCCCAAACCAGTAATGGCTGGACACCACTGCATCATGCTGCCCGCTTTGGCCATGCAACAGTAGCCAACTTTCTGGTACGTTCCGGTGCAAATCCGCGCCTTACCACCCGCGATGCGGGACGCAAAACACCCATTGACATCGCACTTGACAAAGGTGATCTGAGAATGGCGCGTATTTTAGGCTGGTAACTCCGGATAACCTCGCAAATTATCATTGGATTGTTGGGCTTACGGCACACCCCTGTTAGACTAGTGTCATTTTTAGCAGTTAGGATTAAAAGCATGCGCTTGAACAAAGCACTGATAACCGTTGCCCTGGCTGGTCTGACTTTGTCAGCCTGTACTCAGGAAACTCAAAACCAAATCGGCCGTTCCATTAATAACTGGACAGGAACAAACGGCGTACTGGAGGTTTATGCAGGTGACAAACTGGTTCGTCGCTTTATGCAAGTAGACAAGCTGAGTACCGCTTACGGCACAAGCTCAGATCAGGCTCGCCCTTACCGTTATGCTAACGGTATTATTGATTTAAACCTGAATGGTGTCGCTGACAAAGGCGAGACTAAAGTGTATTTTGAATTCAGTGATTATTCGACTTCGTACATTTTCTACGAATCACCGAACTAAGTCGTCTGAGAAACATTGGCGTTATTTGTCAGCTTCTTTCTTCCGGCGCGCTCTGGGGTGCGCCTGGTCATAAACACTGGCCAGATGTTGAAAATCCAGATGGGTATAAATTTGTGTTGTACTGATGTCAGCATGACCCAGTAACTCTTGTACAGCACGTAAGTCGCCGGAAGATTCAAGCATGTGGCTGGCAAAGGAATGCCTTAACTTATGTGGGTGAAGTTTTTGCCCCAAACCACGTTCACGTTGCCAATACTGCAAGCGCAATTGTACGCTGCGTGCAGAAATACGCCGACGCTGTTTACTGATAAATAATGCAGTCTCTTCCGCGCCACACAACTCAGGACGCACGACTAACCACGCAGTTAAAGCCTTAATCGCCTGCCTGCCCACCGGTAGATCACGTTGCTTATTGCCCTTACCTAACACCCTGACCATACCCTGTTGTAAATCCAGATCAGCCAAATCCAGCCCGACTAATTCAGACAGCCGCAGGCCTGAGGAATAGAACAATTCCAATATGGCACCATCACGAAATTCAATCGGGTTTTCAGGCTGGAGAAGTAATAAATAATCTATCTGTTCGGCCGTTAAGGTTTCAGGTAAACGTTGCTGGCGTGGCAAAGGCGTCAAACCCGTCACCGGATTAGCCTCAACATAATTTTCGCGTAATAACCAATGATAAAACCGCCGCACAGAAGACAGCTTACGCTGCATCGTTTTCACAGCCAGCCCGCCATGATGCAACTTACTCAGCCAGCCACGGACATGATGAATTTTAACCTGTAATAACAGAACGTCGTCATCAGATGTACTTAGCCAATCAATAAAGGCCTGTAAATCCCGTAGATAAGCACTGACTGTCAGGGGAGAATAGTGTTTTTCATCACTCAGATGCCGCTGATAAGCTTCAAGTAGTTTGCTAATATCCGGAGGAGTAACATCTGACTGATGATACATTGATGAATCAGGTACCGCTGGACTTAACAGGCATCACACCGTGTTCCAGGTGGAGGGATAATGCTCTGGAAACCAGCTCGCCTAACTGAGATAAAAAGTGTGTACCCATGCCCGGATGGAAACGGTCTTCACGCTGACTACCCAGCGCAAGAACACCAATAGTTCTGGCTTCGTACAATGGAATCAGTACAGCAGACTTAATCTCTATACTGCCCTCACCAAATAAGAAGATTTGTTGTTTGGGGCGCAGACGACCACAGATTGGCTGACGTTTCTGGAATAAACCAGACATCATTTTCAAGGCATTATCGTCAGGGTCAATAAAATACAGGCTATTACCGCAGGAATGTCCCCGGCCAATCAGCCGCATCACCACATTGTCCGCATCAAACTCGGAGCACATAATATCACGACTGGTAGCGACGACATCATCCAGGTTATCACAACCCATCAACTCCAGAGAAAGATGGTGCAGGCTACTCACAACACGCTCACTATCACGTGCAGCACCCAGCAAGGCCTCCAGTTGTCGGCTGGTCTGACTTTGGTTGGTGCGTTGACGGGCGATCAAACGTTCAAGCAAGGAAATCGCATCCCCTGTATGAGGATGAGGGATGAATAACTCATCCAGCAGATCTTCATGATGCTCAAAAAAATCGGTATGCTGACGCAAATAAGCCGCTACCTGCTCTGCTGTCATTAAATCGCCCTGTGATGCATTCATAATTCAATTGTTCCTGAAAAGACTGTTGTCGCCGGGCCGGTCATATAAACCGGATACCCCTCCCCTTGCCAAACCAAGTGCAAGTTACCGCCCGGTAACTCTACCTCAACCCGCTCTGACAAGACGCCTTGTATCCGACCAGCGACCATTGCAGCGCAAGCACCGGAACCACAGGCTAATGTTTCCACACCACCGCGCTCAAAAACCCGCAGGCGGATGTATTCGGAAGAAACAATCTGCATAAAACCAATATTAGCCCGTTGCGGAAACGCCGGATGCCACTCCAGCGCAGGCCCGAGTGTCGCCACCGGCGCATCATCAACATTGTCCACAGTAATAACACCATGCGGGTTACCCATTGACACTACAGCCAGCTCGATAGTTTGTCGTCCGACCTCAACAGTATAAAGGGTTTGACGCTGTTCTGATATAAATGGAATCACTTCCGGCTCAAAACAGGGAACACCCATATCGACTTTGACCTGATTGTCTGCCTCAATGTTCAGAATAATCCGGCCACCGGCAGTCATCACAGGAATAGTGGTCTTATCGGTCAACTGTTGATCTCTGACAAAATTAGCAAAACAGCGGGCGCCATTACCACATTGCTCAACCTCACTCCCGTCAGCATTGAAAATGCGGTAGCGGAAATCAGCCTCATCACCGTCATAATTTTCAACCAATAACAACTGATCACAACCGATGCCAAAGTGCCGGTCAGCTAAAAACCGCACTTGCTCTGTAGACAATTCAATGGATCGGCTCACACCGTCCAACATGACAAAATCATTGCCTAAACCATGCATCTTGGTAAATGGTAACTGCACAACAAGCCCCTTTCAGCGCAAAAAGATACAGTATACAAATATATGGCGAGACAGCAATTTTGATGCTAAGGTTACTCGTTCTTAAGCGTTGGCTAATATTGATTAAACTATAAGCCAACTTATCATTAACGGGATTAGGAGAGGAAAATGACTGATTTCAATACTGAGCTGGATGCACGTGGCTTAAACTGCCCACTACCTATTTTACGCACGAAGAAGTCAATGAACGGCATGGCTGCCGGTGAAGTGCTTAAAGTAGTAGCTACTGACCCAGGCTCAGTTAAAGATATGGAAGCCTATGCACGCCAAACCGGCAACGAAATTGTCGGTTCGGCTGAAGAGACAGGTGAGTTCACGTTTTTCATCAAGAAAAACTAAGCACTCCCGGCATAGCAAAAGGCACCTGCGGGTGCCTTTTTTGTTTGTGATATTAAATACCTTATGAATAAATACACCCACCTCCGCACCACGCTCACTGAACGAAAGCAGAACAATCAATATCGCCGCCCCCGTATCGCTGGCAGCGCACAACAACCGCGCATGCACATAGACGGCGAACCCGTGCTGGCCTTTTGCAGCAATGACTACCTCGGTCTCGCTAACCACCCGCAAATCATCAAAGCATTTCAGGATACTGCCAATGAGTACGGTGTCGGTAGTGGTGCAGCTCACCTCATCAATGGCCACAGCAAACCACATCAGGCATTAGAAGAAGCACTGGCAGCGTTCACCGGGCGTGACCGGGCTTTATTATTTTCAACCGGCTATATGGCCAACCTGGGTGTGGTCAGTGCACTCATGCAACGTGGCGATACGGTATATCAGGATAAACTGAACCATGCTTCCCTGCTGGATGCGGGGCGTTTATCCGATGCGAAATTACTGCGTTACGCTCACAATGATATTGCTCACCTGACTAAACGCATGGCCAAGCAGGAAAACGGCCAGGCGATGATCTTAGCTGATGGCGTGTTCAGCATGGATGGTGACGTTGCACCGGTTCGTGAATTGGCGGAACTGGCGGCTAAAACGGATAGCTGGTTAATGATTGATGATGCACATGGCTTAGGTGTATTGGGTGAACACGGTGCGGGTTTAGTCGAACAGGAACAACTGGGGCAGGACGATGTACATATTTTGATGGGTACACTAGGCAAAGGATTCGGTACATCCGGTGC
>CACVAV010000078.1 GCA_902727945.1 uncultured Thiotrichaceae bacterium
ATCGCAGCCAGGCTATCCACATGCGCACCACTTTCATTAATACGCTCAAAGAAGAAGCCGCCTTTGCTGTATGGCTGGACGAGTGCTAATAAACCATTCATACCCGAATGAGACTCTCTGCCATTGATCACAGCAACACGATTAAAAAAGTCTGCAATCTGCTGGTAGGGGCTGTCTTCATGCACTACCACCCAGCTACTGTAATGACCGTCATAACAGCCTTCAGCCGCCCAATCAGTAATCATCAACACACTGAGTGAGTCTTTAAACCCGCAGACCACATCAAAACCACAACATTGACTCAATAGCAGGTCATCGTGTTGCCAGAGTGACTTTACCGGTACATCATGTTGCAGTTGCATCGGAACATCTTTTATACCGAAGCATTGCATGTGCCTGGCAACACCTGCCCACCAGGCATCGGTTGCGGCACGCACTTCCGGGAAATCATACATCGGTAAACTGGCTTGCTTAACCACTATTGCGCATCCTCATGATATATTGCTTAGTCAGCAATTGCACAGTCCGTACACTCGCCTCAAGCGCCCCCTCTAACAGACCATTAGCGCCCTCGCGATGGTGTGCAGTTTCCGTTCCCGACCAGATTAAACGCTCATCAAACACTGCTTCGGTATAACGCGAAACAGAAGCTGTTGCATGCCCGCCGTTCATAGCCTGATCAGCCGGAGTGGCGGTAAACGCCTCCTGCGCCCAGTCCTGTAAAACCACATCAAGCGGATTCGCCATCTCATCACCAAATAAGCGAACCAGCTGAGCGATGGCCGTCTGACAAAGCTCATCTTCCTTGCCCTTCCGGTCACTGCCCGGCACACCGACAAAACCAAATAAGGCGTAACCGTTTTTATCATCGGCGTTGGCCGGATTCGACGAAGCATCATGAATTTCCCGTAGCGGCCCCCGTTGGCTGACCGCATCGCCGGATAAACCCTGCTCCAGCCAGAAAGGTCGCTCATACACCACCAGAATCTTGGCGTGTCCCGCCATCCATGTCGCATAGCTATTTAATTCAGTCACCCTTGATGCGGGCAAAAAAGGTTTAAATTCAATGGCTGACATCGCAATACGGGGTGGCAAGGCCATCACCACCTGTTTGCTGTTGATTTGATAGCGCTCATTTCCGCTACCGGTCTTTGCGACAGTCGTGGTGACTGTGCCATCTTCATTGCATTCAACACAGTGAACCCGCGTATTTTTTAATAATTTTTCCGGACGAATGTGCTGCTCAAGGCCGCTTATGATCTGGCGTATACCACCTTGC
The DNA here is from genome assembly GCA_902727945.1 of uncultured Thiotrichaceae bacterium. Taxonomy (GTDB): domain Bacteria; phylum Pseudomonadota; class Gammaproteobacteria; order Thiotrichales; family Thiotrichaceae; genus Thiolinea. The sequence continues at coordinate 1,280 of CACVAV010000078.1, forward strand.
ATACGGTAAGCGCCTGCCATAGAAATACCGTAAAAGCCTTTTTGTATATAGCCCTGCCGATCTTCATATAAAGGCTCACCACTTCCCTGTTGTGAAAAAACCGACTCAGCGAGATCAAGCTCCCGCACCAACGCTGCCATATTATTTTGCCCCGGCCAGAACCAGGAAGGGCCAAGATCATAAGCCGGTTTATTCGCCGCATAGTGCGCATCAGTCGCCGCACTTTTGATGTCGTAATTATTCGATAATATGCGCCCGCCGAAGCGCTCTCTTGCTTCCACTAAGATAAAGTCTACGTGCTGTTTTTCCAGCTCATAAGCTGTGTGCAAACCGCTGATGCCACCGCCGACGATTAAAATATCTGTATTGATCAAAGTGCCTGCCTCATGCTCATAACTCGTCTTTCGGCTCACCAGCATCGCATTTAATACAGTTAAGCGCATGACCTAATTTATC
>CACVAV010000079.1:0-2155 GCA_902727945.1 uncultured Thiotrichaceae bacterium
CTCTATTCACCCGCTTTAATTTTATCCCAGTAATACTCATATAACCTCAATGCCTGATCACTGACATCCTGTTGGAACTCAGTGTTCTTTAATAATTCTGGTGACGGATAGATCACCGGATCATTGCGCACCGACTCATCAAGCAACATGAGACCCTGAAGATTAGGCGTAGCATAACCCATTTCTTCTGTACAAAGCGCAGCTATTTCCGGACGCATCATATAATTAATGAAAGCATGTGCATTATCCACATTAATCGCCCGATTGGGGATGACAAAACTATCTACCCACAGTCCAACACCTTCTTTCGGGTAGATATATTTAAGTTTCGGTATATCTTCACGGGCAGCGAAAACATCTCCATTCCAGGACATACCAATACCAGCACTATCTTTAGCAAGATCTTCCAAGGGAGCCGCGCTGAACTTTTTGATATTAGGTAATAAGCGGGAAAGTTTTTCGTAAGCCAGACGGATTTCATCAGCGTCACTGGTATTTGTCGAATACCCTTCCGCTTTTAACGCAATATGAAAAACATCACGCTTATCATCCAGCAGAATAAGTTTATTCGCCCATCGTTTATGCCACAAATCAGACCAGCCGGCAATTTGCTCTGTATCAATAACCTCTGTATTAGCGGCAATTCCCGTTGTGCCCCATAAATAAGGAATACTGAATTTGTTATCAGGATCATAACTTTTGTTTAAAAGATTTTTATCAAGATTTTTAAAATTATCTAAAAGTTCAAAGTCTAATTGCTGTAATAATCCATCACGCGCCATCCGCTGAACCAAATTGGTCGAGGGGACGATAACATCATAACCCCGCCCACGGAGTAATTTGAGGCGCATATACATCGTTTCATTATTATCATAAGTCGAATACTCAACTTTGATGCCGGTTTCTTTGGTGAATGAATCCAGCACCTGTTGCGGAATATAGTCCGACCAATTATAAACAATGACCTTTTCCTGATCCTCATCAGCATAGGCATCTGTCTCTGCGTTTAGCGGTGAAACAAGCAGCGGACTCAGCAGCAGGATAGCTGATACAAATTTATTGAAAAAGTTAGACATTGTTAATAGCTTATGGTGTGTGCCAGAGCTTAACTTAACTGGATGCCGTATGCTCACTGACCGGCTTTCCCTCTGTTTCAGACTTACCAGGCGCTGCTGACTCATCAACATGAGTTTCAGCACCAATGCTTTTTGATTCTTTTAATTCATCGCGAACTTCCCGCACGAAGGACTTTCCGGCTTCAAATTCACGCTTAAAATATTCTCTGGCCTGTTTCGGCTCGAAATCTTCCAATGTGCCCCCTTCTTCAAAATGCATAATAAATGTCTGCCCAACTGCGTAAGTAACGGCGCCCGCACTAATCCCAAGGCTTGCACTGCCCACCAGACTACCCACACCCGGAATCAATTTAGCAAAACTGCTCAGACCGACCACTCCCAGTACTGGCAAAGAGCCGGCAACCAGCGAGGTTACCATAGAGGTCATATCGGTATCCGCAGGCTCCATCCCATAGCACTCACTCAGACTACGCAACATATTCATTTGAGTGGTCGTTAATGCCGCCAGATCAAACAATGGCACAGGAATCAGGCCCAGAGCGATGCTGGCAATGATGTGGTTTTTGACAATACCATCCGCTGCTGTCTTTCGATTTTCAAGCGCCAGCTGCATCACACTGCTGTCTATGTCTGCTGCCTGCGCTGCTGTTGCTTCTACGTCTTCCTGGTTCACCTGTTAGTCTCCATTTCTATCAATTATTTAACAACCGTGGCAAAATAGTATCATAATGATGACATCCGCAATGGCCGCAAGCTACTTCTTAACAAAACTTAACAAATCAGTGGCTTAATTTAATCACCTATCACTTGACTTCAATTTTAGCTAAGCCAGATAATACTTAACAAATAATTCATGATAAGGAGAAAGCAACATGGCAGCAGAAGTAACAACACTGGCAAGCACCAGTAGTAACGGATCTCTGGCAGCAGTAGGCAACTCATTGGCAAATGTTGGTTCTGTGGGAAAAGCTTTTGTACTCGCCCATCCGACAACAATGGCCGTTGCAGGGGGTGTTGTATTAGGTCTCGGCACCTACTACGTCCTGGGTAAAATGTTCAGAAAGAAAGAAACAACCTCT
>CACVAV010000079.1:2255-5208 GCA_902727945.1 uncultured Thiotrichaceae bacterium
TGGTTCTGTGGGAAAAGCTTTTGTACTCGCCCATCCGACAACAATGGCCGTTGCAGGGGGTGTTGTATTAGGTCTCGGCACCTACTACGTCCTGGGTAAAATGTTCAGAAAGAAAGAAACAACCTCTACCGAAGCCACCCCAGCACCAGTCGAAGCCACCCCAACACCAGCCTGAGCAAATGATTTGTTTGACCAGTATAAATCTCCTGTTCGTATATAGCACAGGAGATTTTGTCTTGAGGGCTACTCTCTTAGCACCCGGCCGGACTTATCCCCTCTCCGAAAAATTTTAAGAGTGCCATTGTGGAAAATAACGAGATTCCCAGTGCCAGCTTGCAATTTAAACGGTGGTTACGCCGTAAATTCCCGCTACTGTTTATTCTTATTCTGATTGTAGCCCTGACACTCGTCTTTTTTTGGCAAAGAGTTGTTATTGTCATCGACTCAGGCGAGGCCGGCATTCTATTCCGGGTGTTTAGTGGTACTGAAATCGATCAGGTTTATGCAGAAGGAGTGCATATATTCAACCCATTGGACACACTTTATATTTATGAAGTGCGGAAACAGGTGGCCTACCATGATTTTGATGTTATTTCTAATAAAGGCCTGACAGTTAATCTGTCACTGGCCATCCGTTTTCGACCGGAATATGAATTGTTAGGCATCCTGCATCAGCAAATTGGCCCAGATTACCTAAACCGAGTAATTATACCTCAAATTGAATCGGTGATGCGTAAGGAATTGGGTAACTATACAGCTGATCAGATTTATACCAACGAAGAAGGATTGCTGACTAATGCTATTTTGACAGCTCTGGATGAAGTGGGCCGTAATTACGTAGAAGTAGAAGATATTATTATCCGTAGCATAACATTACCCCCACAGTTAGTGAAGTCAATTGAAGATAAGCTGCGACAGGAAGAATTCATGAAATCTTATGAATTCAGGCAGCAAACAGCACAAAAAGAAGCAGAACGCTTGGCGATTGAAGCTGAAGGTATTAAAAGCTATCATCAAATTATAGATGAATCATTAACAGAGTCCGTGCTATTACATAAAGGTATTTTGGCAACAGAAGCCCTGGCAAAATCACCCAATGCTAAAGTCGTTGTAATAGGTGGCGGAAAAAATGGTTTACCTATTATACTCAATACAGATACTGCAAGAACAGAAGCGTTACCCAATGATGAAAAAAATAGAATGTCAGAGAGCGACTCTGCAGGCGTAAATAATGACAATGCTGCAAATAGTACCGGACTGGATGAAAAACCCTGATGTTTTACCTGTTCTTTAACTACTCATTTAAAAGCTGTTATGGATTTTATACTCAAAATCGTTTTTATAGCAGGTGTTACCTGCTAATAGTACCTGTCATGCTGCTTACCCGTTATGCCAGTGTCAAAATCACTTATTACTTAACACTGCTTTTATCCGGATTACTAGTAGGGGGCTGTACCCCCGACTTTGAAAGTATGGCTGAACAACGCCAGACTTTTGCACGTCAGAACAAAGGTGATATTCACATTGCAGCTATTCAGAGTGAGACAAACAGTCACTATATCAATGGTATTTTTTTAGCTGCAAAAGAAATAAATCAGCGACCCGATAAATTACTGGGCCGGGCAGTGAAAATCAATATTGAACGAGAAGGTGAGAACTTAGCTGAAGCCAAGCCAACTATCCGGCGTATAGTAGCTGATCCTAGAGTTACAGCAGTACTTGGGCATAGACGCTCCGATATTGCTGTACCGGCTTCAGCTATTTATGAACGAAGTCAGGTTGTTTTTATGAGTTCCTTCTCTACTGAGCAATCACTCACTGGACATGATTTCAAGTACACTTTTCGTATGGCTCCTAATAACAATATAATGACCGAACAGATAGCTAATATTGCCGAGCTATTAGGTTATCAAAAGGTAGTCAGCCTCCACTCCCGTGATGATCTAAGCCGGGAATTAGCCTTTTTATTCGAAGATGCCGCTGTTGAACATAATATAGAACTGGTGAAGCGTGCTTCTTTTTTTGCTCAGGGTGATAATTATCGCTCTACTATCTCCCAGTTTAATGGTGAAGAATTTGATGCTGTATTCATTGCAGCACCTGCAAATGCTGCAGGAAAAATGGTATTTCAACTTAGGGAAATGGGTGTCGACACACCGATTATTGGTGGCGATTCATTTAATAACAGCCTTTATGCTGAGATTGCAGGACAGGCTGCAAATAAAACCATTGCTCCCTCAATTTATAATCCGGAAACACGTAACTTACCCGTAAAAAAATTCATTGAGGATTACGAGACTGCCTACCAGGCACCACCCGACTATAATGCAGCACAAGGCTATGATTCACTCATGTTATTGGCGCAGGCTATTGAACGCGCCGATTCAACGTTAGCACCTCTGGTGCAATCAACGCTACACTTTATGCCGCCATGGGTCGGAGTAACCGGCATTCACAGTCATGCTCAGGATGGTGAGTTAGAAGGTAAAAAGTATTTTTTTCGTGTCCGGCAGGGTGACAGGTGGCTTGCCTTACCTGCTATTCAGATGCCTTATCTGATTCAGCGTTTTCAGAAAAACTATCCGGAAGAGCAGGAAACAACTACATCTGAAATGAACTTTGGTCAACAAATGCATGACGATGATCATAAGCTTCAGCTTCTTGTACTGGCACAAAAAATCCTTGGCTTCAAAAAAATAGGGGTTATCTATGAAGATACAGAAATAGGTCGTAAAGCATCCGGCTATGAACTACTGGAACAGTTAAGTAATAACAAAAAAATAGAAATAACAGACTGTAAAATTTCTTTTTCCCTGATGAACACTCAGGAAATAAAAAAGGCTATGACATCCTGTTATGGAAAATTATCACTTAATGTAGATGCTATTCTATCGCCTCCGCCTTACATTATTCCGGATAGAAATTTTTTAAAACGACTAAACAAAAGCCTGAC
>CACVAV010000079.1:5308-8974 GCA_902727945.1 uncultured Thiotrichaceae bacterium
GCATTTATTGTGGTAGATTCAATGGTGCTACCAGAAATTGACAACGTCTTACTGAGTAAGCCACTGTGCAATATTAATTCTGTATTCATCCAGAAGCAAAGCCAGCAAATGAAGAAAAAACAGGAAGATTTTCAACGTTCAACCATTGGGGTTTTATCAGGATCATTACATCACTTTTATTTGTTGGATGAATACAGCAGTCTGGCCAGAATAAAACCTTATGAATTATTGGAAAGTGGGGTATTAGACCTGGTTTTTGGACGCATTGACAGCCTGTTCGCTGATGAAGCTTTTTTTGAAGCACGCATTAAAAATACTTCATTAAGCAATATTGACAAACCCGGACAACTCGTCGCAATTAAGGTCGGCCAGCCCGAACTATCACCAACGGCAATGCGCCTGGTGGTAAGAAAAAATGATACTGAGCTATTAGCAGTCCTGAATAATAATATATTGCACTCCCCGCCTGCCTGTACTGATCTGCTGGAAAAGACTGAGAGCTCTGCTGCATTCGATAGCAAGGCTGAAAAAAAGCAGGTATTAAAATGAGGATTTCTTATTTATGATTTCAATCCGAACTTTTTTAAAAAAATTAGTACTCCTGCTCTTTCTTATTTTTCAGCTGAGTATGTACGGTAACAGTTCACTATTGGTATATGCCGCAGAACCACAAGGCCAGGAAAGCGCCGACGCAGAGCAGCCAGGCGGCTCAACCGAAGAATCTGATGTTACAGGGCAGGACTCCCCGACTGGCACTGACATCATTAACACCACTGAAAACATCGATTTTATTCAACAAACACTACAGTCTTTACGCTTAGAAATTGAAAATAGCAAGGAGAGTACTAATCTTAATAAAGGTCAGGTACAGGCCATGAAGGATGGTCTGGATCTGATTGAAGATAAATTGAAAGATGCCTACGCTGCCCTGGATCAAAGCCGTACCGGTATTTCGGGTAATGCTGAAAAACTTAAAGAGCTGGAAAAATTATTCTTAACCGGCTCACGTGATGTCCGCACTAATTCAGCTGATCTGGCCTCACAGAAGTCGCTGATTGAAGATAATTCGGTACGTCTGTATGAGTTGCTTATTCAGCTGGATACAATCGATACAGAAATAAAGAAATTCACCCGGGCCATTCAAGAATCAGATGATCAGAAACCAGAAGAAGATGGTGTTACGCTGGCTGTTAACAGTGACCTGAAGAAAATCTGGATGATCATGGCAACAGCTTTGGTTTTTCTGGCTCCATTAGCTTTCAGCTTTCCCCTGACAGACAATAAATCTGTTAATGACACGAGCACACAACAAAGCGTTGTACTAGCTTGTTTGTTTGCTATTTTTGGCTATCTGCTGCTGGGTTTCAGTTTGATGTATGGAACCACTAGCTCAGGATGGATAGGACTTGGATCCTATTTATTTCCGGGTTACTCAGCTGAAACGGAAGGCCTGGAACCCGCATTCAGCCTGATACAGTTCATGCCTTTTCAGGCTGGTTTTATTGTTTTAGCCGCACTGGTTATCGGTACAGCGCTGGGTCGGCAAATTTCTGCACTATCACAGGCCGGAGTAGCATTTTTTACCGGCACCCTACTGATTCCGGTGTTCGGTCACTGGGCCTGGGCGTCACGCTTTACGCCAGGCAATAAAGGCTGGCTGGAAGGTGCCGGCTTTGTCGATCAGGCCGGGGCTGCTGTTGTCAGTGTGGTGGCTGCTTGTTTTGCGCTGGTGGTTCTTTATAAACTCAGCCGGCGTTCTCCTTCTGAGCAAAAACCCGACGGAATTTTACAATCAGTTTATTCAGCACCGGCGATTCTTTTTCTATGGCTGAGCTGGTTGGGCTTTATCAGCGGAATGCTACCATTCTCCGATGAACGTATACCGGTTGTCATACTAAATGCCTTGATAGCGGCGGCGGTGAGCGGAGTAATAGCATTTCTACCCCATGCCTTTTTTAACCAGGAAAAGATTGCTGTTGCCAGAGGTTTGGCTGGCTTTGTGAGTGGTCTGGTTGCAATTTCGGCCTGTGGGCAAAGCGTTACTTTTATAGAGGCTGCCATTGTTGGTTTAGGTGCCGGTATTTTACAGAACCTGTTATTTAATTTTTTACGTAAACTTTTCCTCCCGCATGATCACCAGATTCGTGCTGCTTACCTAATCACTATCCATGGAGTGGCAGGAGTTTGGGGAATACTGTGTGTTGCACTGTTAGGAACTGAAGGAAATTTGTCCCCACCCAACTTTATTCAACTGTTTACCCAGTTTCAGGGTATTGCTGCTGCCATTGTATACAGTATCGTGATGGCTTATATCGCGACTTTCCTGCTGACTTTCCGAAAAAAACGTGTCAAGAAGGCTGATGAGCCGGCTGCATGAAAATCCTAACGTTTGTTGATCAGTTCAGCGGAATCACTCAATCACGTATTCGTTTATTGGTGGCTGGTGTGCTTATACTTTTGCTGTGCAAACCTCAGCCTCTCTCTGCCGCCCTGCCCGATCACTTACCGGTTATTCGTATCCAGGCACAGGGACTCACCCCGTTACAAACAGGTTTAGAAACCGGACGTCAGGTTAAGGCACAATTTCCTGACATTGAACAACGCTATGATGCCTGGCTGGCAACACTGTTTAGTCGCTCCGAACTGGACATTATTTTACGCCAGCAGTTACCGGTACTAGTTAAACAACTGGATGAGTCCTCACGTGCTGAATTACAAGGTATCAGCGGAGCATGGTCTTTATCTGCAGTCAATAAGGCGGGTGATGGTCAGCTATCCCTGGATGAATATCACCTGTTGAACCTGTTGCCTGATCTCGGCTTATTGCCCAATGGTATTGGTTTCGGTATTTATGGCACAACTTCGGTAGACGGCAACCCGGTCGTCGGTCGCAATCTGGACTGGGCTGGTAATGCTGAATTGCAGAACCTGCAGGTTATTACTGTTTACGAAAACGAACAGCATAGCTTTGTCACCATCGGTTTTGCCGGAATGATCACTCTATTTTCCGGATTCAACGATCAGGGACTTTTTATCAGCTTGCTCAATGCAGCGCCTTACTCACCCTATAATAATCACAACCGACTAAAAAACATCTTACCACCCTATAGTTTTGAGTGGCGCAAAGCACTGACATCACAGTCCACGGTTACGGGTGCGATCAGGTACCTGGATGCTCAAAAGTATGCTGTTGCTCATAGCGTACTGATTGCTGATAAAAAAATAATCCAGGTACTGGAGTACTCTCCTCAAACAAGCCAGGGGTATGTCCGCCGCTGGAATAGCCAGATTCATTCCGGCAAGACATGGGAACACCCAAACCAGATAGCAGCCGTAAATTGTTTAATGCTGGCGGGCATGCCGGATACCTGCGGCCTGCCCGGAAATACAGTACGCTGGGAACGCTTAAACAAACTGGCAGCCCTGTCCGACCCAAAACACCCGGCAGACCCGCAAACAGTCGCACAGATTCTTTTTGATCAGGCTAACCGGAGTTACGAGCTGTTTAATACCAATACGCTGCAATCGCTTTATTATTCACCCGTCAGTGGCAGTCTCCATCTTTATGCACAAACCAACGGTAGTGCACATCCTGTTTCTCCCTTGCACCAGCCTTATCTGGACTTATTATCACCCGCAGAGGAATGGAAAATACCCCTGACCTGG
>CACVAV010000080.1 GCA_902727945.1 uncultured Thiotrichaceae bacterium
TTCCATCACTGAACAATTCCCTGACTGGATACCCTGCTGTAAGGCTTTCAGCGACAGGGATGTCAGTTCAGTAGCACTGCTTGAATCAGCTTGAGACATGATTTCTCCGAACGAACAATGCCCGCACAATGTGCGGGCATGTATGTAGTAAAGTAAGTACGCATGAGAAAAACAATCATGCTGCTTAATAGAAGCTACTATAAGTACGCATGCACAAGTTATCAAGAACTCTGTAGCAACTATACTTACCTGTCCGGCTGTTTAAGGTAACGCACCCTGTAGCACAAATTTGGAATCAGAGTCAGTGTTATCAGGATGAGTGAGTATATTAAACATCAGGGAATCAGTATCATTGCCAGGCCCCGCATAGACCGTTTCACCATTCAGATCAACGTCACTGGCATAATAGCCCCGTAATGGGTAATTAGCATTACTTTCCAGGTTACGCGGTGATATGAGGATAGAACCCAACATCACCGGCAGATCTGTCCCCGCGCCTTCTATAACTACTCTATTGTCCCCATCAACATCACCCGCCCACAACAAGGCATGCGTCGTATTCTCATACCGCGCATTGATCCCGCCAAATACAGGTGTATTCGGGTCAGAAAAGTCATGAAGACTGGCTGTGCGCGTCAAGCTGAGTGGCGCAGCACTCATTACACCCAAGTGATTCCGGTGTTCGACGACCAGATAATAATTACCCGGCTCAACACCGTAAATCAACAGATCCGTTGAGCCGGTTGCTGCATCGACCACATCACCATCACGCTGCACGACCGCCGCATAAGAAGCCAGTACCCGGGTACTGTCATTGCGGTCTCTGATCTGCAGTAGCACCCAATCAACGATCGCATCATTTCCGGTCACATTATAAACCGCATCTGAAAGTGTTTCTTCTCCCTCATAGTTGAACAGCGGGGAAACATTGCCATTAGAGCCATAACCAAACGAATCCTGCAACCTCGAATAGGTTTGCTCATAAGGTAAGTACCGGGAACTACGCAGATCATCACTCATTAACTGACCACGACGCTCATAAGCTCCCTGAAGCATCACCCGTACCTTGACCCGTACAAACGGATCATTCTCCGGATCGAGGTAATCGGCAACCCCATCCAGATCAGTATCTACTGCGTCATCCGGTGCACCATTACTGTCAGGATCACGTCCTTCATCCTGAGTCAGCTGACCATCACCATCATCATCTTTATCAAGGTAATCCGGCAAGTCATCACCATCCGTATCATCATTTTCAGGCGTGCCACCATTGTAGTTTTCATTGATGGTCAGCAGCCCGTCACCATCGTCATCTTTATCAAGATAATCAGGCAGACCATCCTGATCAGTATTATCGTCTTCAGGCGTGCCACCATTATAGTTTTCATCCACCGTCAACACCGTATCGTTGTCGTCGTCGGTGTCCAGTGCATTAATGATTCCATCATCATCTGTGTCCAGTGGCTGATCTGAATCGTTCCCGATTTCCACCCCGTCAGGCACGCCATCACCATCACTGTCGGCACTATCCGGATCAGTACCGATGTCATTTTCAATATCGTCAATAACGCCATCACCATCCCTGTCTTCATCCTGATCAGTCACTATTACTTCCAGAGTCTGCACATCACAGGCAAAGCTAACATCACAAATCCGTACCTGAATGTCATAACGGTTATCGGCTCCTGTATCACCCGGCACTTCAAAATCCGGAGGCGTAGTAAACCGCAACTCCCCCTGTGCACCCAGCGAAAACAGATTGCTATCAGCTCCGCCGCTAATGATCCACATCAGACCATTTCCCTCTGTAGCATCAGAAGCATCCCGTGCATTCAGGTCGATCACAACTGCCGTACTTTCTTCAGGGAAGCTGACCGTAGCATTCGCCGCACTGCCATTGTTGATAATTTCCGGTGGTTGATTCTCATCAACATCAGTGACACTAATAGTCAGTACTTGCACATCACACGCTACCGCCGCATCACAAATTCTGACCTGTACCTGATAACTATTATCAGCGCCACTATCCTGCGGGTTCTCAAAATCCGGTGGCGTGGCAAAACGTAGATTGCCTGCTGCATCCAGTGTAAATTTCCCGGCATCTTCACCCCCGCTGATTGACCAGTTCAGGCCATTACCTTCTGTTTCGCCGTCTGCATCCTGTGCATTCAGATCAACTACGGCGGCACTGCCTTCAGAAACAACCACGGTAGCGGTCGGCGCGCTGCCATTGTGGGTAATAGTGGGTGCCTGATTTTCATTGAGATCGGTCACTGTAATCGTGAGTGCCTGCACGTCACACATAGCCTGGCTATCACAGATTCTCACTATCACCTGATAGTTATTATCCGCTCCGATATCCTGTGGGTTCTCAAAATCCGGTGCATTGACAAAGCGCAACTGACCATTAGTATCCAGAGTGAACTTTCCGGCATCCTCACCGCCGCTGATTGACCAGCTCAGACCATTACCTTCTGTTTCACCGTCTGCGTCCTGCGCATCCATATTGGCCACCACTGCCGTACTTCCTTCAGAAACCACCAGCGTCGCGGTCGCAGCACTATTATTGTTAATGATAGCAGGCGCCTGATTTTCATTGAGATCGGTAACCGTAATAGTCAGGTTTTGCGTATCACACACCGTGTGGCTGTCACAAATTTCCACCTGTACCTGATAGCTATTATTCGCACCGGTATCCTGCGGACTTTCAAAATTGGGTGGCGTAACAAAGCGTAGCTGGCCGGTGGCATCCAGTGTAAATTCCCCGGCATCTTCACCGCCACTGATTGACCACGTCAGGCCATTGGCTTCAGTCTCACCATCAGCATCCCGGGCATCCATATTGACCACCACTGCTGCACTGTTTTCCGGAAAAACAAGCACCGCGTTGTCTGCACTATTATTATTAGTAATAGTCGGCGCAGTATTATTGGCCGGGTATAATGTCAGGTGTGCCGTATCATCTTCATCAGGCTTAGCCTGACGGTTATGGGGAGTGGAATCCGGATCTTCATTGAAAGAAAACAGAATTTCACCGGTAAGACGGTAACTGTAAGCAGAACCCACGGCAAGGCGTAACTGCAGCGTGCGACTACTATTAGCAGGCAGATTACCGACCGTCCATTCACCCGTGGAGGGTTCAAACGTGCCCTGTGAGTCATCACTGACTAAAGTCACACCCGCAGGCAGATCAACATCTACTTCAACCAGTCGCGTACCCAACGACGAAACGTTTTCAACAGTGTAAGTCACATCAACAAAACCATCGTACGCCGGCCTCAGCGTGGAAGCAGCCGCCGATAACTCCAAATCCACCTCAGTTGAGGCGGTACTGGTCAACCACTTAAAAAAGACTGATGAATCATAAGCTTCATCGACGGTATCAGCCAACGCCAGTTTGACCCGGTAAGTTTGGCCAGGCTGCAAATTACCGATAGAAGAGGTGAGAGGCGTACTAAAACCATCCAGCTGGGTACCCGTACCACCGCTACCATTGCCATTATCGACAAAATAACCGGCTTGGGTGAGTTCACAAGCAATGCCATCTACTTTCTCTGAGCCTGCCTGACCATTATTAAGGTTATTGACGGTAATCGGGAGATTAGTATCCGGTATAATAGCCGAATTACGGGTACCGTTGAGTCCCGGCCCGGAGACAAACAAACCGAAGGCATCATTAAATTCACTGCAAACATATTCCGGGTATTCTTCCGACCCGAACACATGCAAAAAATTGAGCCGGTCGCCCTGAGGAATAATATCAAACTCAATAATCACCGGATCATACTTGGCGGCGGCACTAATATTGGTTAAATCCGGATCTGAATATTCCTGGCGGGTATTAACCGTGTAATTAGCGAGATTGTTCGGCCCGAGGATACTACGCTGGTTACCGGTGGTCATATACAGACCATTATCAATGTTAAGCACCGGATCAGTCCCGGCAGGATCATCACCCCCCGTAAACAGACCATATTGTCCGGAGACGCCTTTAGTAATCTGTACAGTCTTTAGCTCCAGGCCAGGGCCGCCGAGGATCGAGCGAATAGAAGTGACAGTAGCGCCTTCAGTGAGCGCCAGTTCAGCCTGAGCAGACTGGCTGGCACCGATGCATAAAGTAAGGGCAAAGAAATACCGCAGTGATTGGGTATAGTAACGCATAATCAAGCCTTTGTTTTTATTATAGTTAGCACACGTAAGCAAAATGAGTGAATGGCAGCAAGCTAACACTCATTATTCATATTAAAATCTTATCACTAACAATAAAATTTTTCTATATAAATGATGGCTTTTCAGGCTGAAACAAGCGAACTAACGCATTAAACGCTCTCATCTGTCCGGCACCCATCATCCCAACCATTTATCTGATAGTACCGTTCGCCCCTTTCCCCTCAAGGCCGGTACGTTAATAATAGACAGTAACCTCAAAACAACAAAGCATACTAAGAATGAATAATAAACAAGGGCTTAAAAGAGCGTTAGCACTATGCTATTTATTGACTGCACCGGTCAGTGCTGATCAATATTCTTTTTACGAAACACCTCAGGCTGGTGCTTTGTCATGGTGGAATGAACATAACAACCTTATTCCCCCCAATTACCCCCAACCCTGGAACGGGCAACAAACCTCACCTTTCCAGCATCAGGCTATTCCATCTGTTTCGCCCTATAACAATGCCTCCTCTATCTATAGGGCACCACCTCAGCCACATTATCAGCCAGCTACTTACCGCGCACCCAGACAAAAAGCATCAGCAGCCCTCAAATGTAAGAACCTTCGCTATGTGGAGCATGCCGGTCACTGTATCTTACGTTCAAACGCGAACCTGACCGGATTGCAGGAGCAGATTCGCTACCTGAAAAAAACGAATCTACGAAAAAAAGCAGGCGGACAATGGGCCAATGTCTCAAACGCCGCACTACTTGAAACAGCCAGAGCATTATTATACAGAGAGACCAACCACTCTTCAGACTTATTCAATCAGAATTTTTCTTTGTACAGAATCGGCTCGAAAAACAATGATGAGCGTAGCTATTTCACCGGTTACTTTACCCCGGAAATACAAGTGCAAAGCTATCAGGATAATGTATATCGTTACCCCATCTATGGCAAACCACCTCGTGGTACAAAACTGACCCGCCGCCAGATAGACAATGGTGCTTTACAAAACAGAGGGTTAGAAATCGGCTGGACTAACGACCTGATAAACCTGTACTTCGCACATATTCAGGGCTCCGCTATTGCGCGTTATCCCGATGGTAAAACCCGTTATCTGAATTATGCCGCCAACAACGGGCATGCACCGCGCAATATTGGCCGCTATCTGAAAAAGAAGAACTATGCGAACGGCGACTTGAGTAATGCCAATGTCTCGCGCTGGCTACATCAGCACCCGGAGAAAATTCATGAAGTGTTGCACCAGAATCCACGTTACATTTTCTTTAGCTTAGCGGGAAATAAAACCAACACCGCCACCGGAACCACTATTATTCCCGGCCACACCATCGCCGTTGATAAAAACTACATTCCACTCGGCAGTGTTCTATTGGCAGAAATCCCACGCATCGACCACCGGGGTAAACGCATTGGCAGTGACTGGAAAATGCTATTCGCCCAGGACAGCGGCGGCGCAATAAAAGGCCCCGGGCGCATTGATTTATACACTGGCGTCGGTGATGCCGCAGAACGACAGACCTATCAACTAACCGGACTGCATAAAACCTATTTGCTGGTACGCAAGCCCGGATGGAATGAAAACAACCTGGCAAACAGGTAACAAATTAAACAACTCAGCTCACGTTCACTTTAAACAGTTTAGTTTAGTGGCCACAGGGGAACACCTGTGGCTACGTAGTACGCACTTAAAATAGATGAATGAACGGGCATTTCATGTTAAACCTTCTTGATTATATTAATCCGATCGATATTCTGATCATCATATTGTCAATCATAGCTGTATTCGGAGCGACACTGCTGCTGCGCCCTCAGGTAGAGCACCGTGACACCTTCAGAATCCGTAAAATTCTCAAAAAAGCGGAGCAGGATCGTAAATCGATCGCTCAAATCCTAAGCAATATCCAGCATGGTGCCAAAGATACAGAAACCTTGTCCAAGCAACTTAAAGTTCAGCTGGAACAGATAAAAAAAGACAATGAAACCAGCCAGTCACGCGCAGAGTCTGCTGAACTGACCATCAATAAAGCCAAATCATCTGAGCAGGAATTACGCCAGATTTCAACGACACTGGGCGAACGTATCCAGCACATCCAGACCTATTGGAATGACCAGCTGGAAGATACCACGGGCAATGTAAAACAAATAAAATCCAGGCTAAACCAGGGATTAGTGCAAATTGATGAAGGTTTGTCACGCTTACGCGAGCAGGAAAAAATGGCGCAGGGCTTTACACAAAAGCTATTGCAACATCAAAAAGAACACCTGGCCTCACAACAAAAAAACACGGTGGTTTCGGGCAATGTTCACACCCAGTTAGAAAATATTCTGAAAGAATCAACATCATCACTGGATGTCATCCTGAAACACCAGCAACAGGTCAATAGCTTGTTTAACAGCTATGCCGGAAATATTCGTAAACTCGAACAACAAGCGAATGAACAGTTTACTGAAGCTTTTCAATCAACGGATGTGTTTCGCGAGGAAATGACTTCAGGCTTGCAGGAAAGCCGTGAGACACTGGAGAAAATACGCCAGTATGAAGTTCAGAGCAACCAGATGCATGAACGCATTAAAGAACAGTTTAACCAGGTCGACCCTCTCAAAGTTGAGCGACTCAGTGAAACTGTTGATCTGACTGATGAAATGTGCGTCAACCTACAGCAAGGCCTGGAAAATGCACGCGCTCTGTTGAGCACTTTGGAAGCAAAAACGGCAGAGGTTATTGATGCCAGCGAAAAAAAAGTAGCGCCCATCAACCAAAAAACCAGCCATGATGCAGATGGCCACCCCCGCAATTTATTCTCACTACGGGCAAATCGGTAAAAAGCCGTCCATGGCGACCCGAAGGGAGCTTTCCATGCAAATCCTTATTATTAAGCACCTGCTTAGTGTAGCCACTTAAAATATTTTCGCAGAAGAAATTATTTATCTTCTGCGTAGGAATAAACTATACCGATCACTGATTCAACGACCGCCCGCCATCAACGGGAATAATCTGACCCGTAATATAGTTAGCATCCCGTACCAGAAACAACACTGCACCAGCAATATCAGCCGGATCACCGCTACGTTTCAAAGCCGTTTTCCCCAGCAATGCGACCTGTTGTGATTCATCCATGCCCTGTTCCGGCCAGAGTATGGCACCCGGCGCGACACCATTAACCCTTATCTCCGGTCCCAACTCTTTTGCTAATGCCTTAGTCAGCATGAACAAACCCGCCTTTGCTGAACTGTACACCGGGTAATCAGGCAATGGGCGCAAACCATGCACATCCACCATATTAATGATGCAGCCTTTATTCTTCTTCAGTTCGCTCATGGCAGCCTGAGCCATAAAGAACGGCACTTTCATATTACTACCGACTAACTCATCCCACTGGCGTTCAGTGACCTCACCCAAAGACGTCGGATAAAAACCGGAAGCATTATTCACTAAAATATCCAGGCGACCTGCATGCTCAATCACATGGGCAATCAGCTGCGGTAATTTATCAATGTCCAATAAATCGCCTTGCACCAATAGGCAGGATTCCGCCCGCCTCTGATTTAACTCAGCCTGTAACTGCAGCGCATCATCAGCTGAATTACGGTAATGAACCACCACCACTGCACCTTCTGCATGCAAGCGCCGGATAATAGCCGCACCAATACGCCGGGCAGAGCCGGTAACCAGTGCCACTTTGCCTTCCAGAGATAATTTTTCCATCATTAAACCCGTAATTGATTATCAAACTAAGCCTACACTAAGCAGCATGGTAAATGTTTGCAACAGAAAGAATCCGGGCGCTAAAATATCAACGAACCTTTGCATGCGTCTTTATCCCTCATACGCCACTTTTTCAGGAAGTCTGATGCTAAAAAAAATACTAACTTATACCTCTGCCCTGCTGTTTATCCCGCTGATGATTTGGTTTGCGGTGACACAGCCGGTTTGGGTGACAGATAAAACAGCGCAATCCGCACAGCCTGATGTAGACCCGGAAGTGCTACGTTCACATGTAGTGATGCTCAGCGAAACACTGCCTGCACGGGTGGGTGTGGAAGCCGAACTCAAAGCTACCGTTGACTGGCTGGAGGAGCAACTATCGCAGTATGGGGACGTACAGTTTCAGACCTATGAAGCGGCACAGCAGCAATTCCATAACCTGATTCTCGAATTTGGCCCCGACACGGGGAAAACACTGGTCATTGGTGCGCATTACGATACCCATGACCGCCTACCCGGTGCGGATGATAACGCCAGTGGTGTCGCAGGATTGATCGAACTGGCACGCTTGTTATCCAGCACACCCTTACAACGGCGGGTGACATTGGTGGCTTATACGCTGGAAGAACACGTGTTCTACGCCACACCGTCTATGGGCAGCTACGTCCATGCAAAAATGCTCAAAGACAATAACATTGAGGTTGACCTCATGATTTCGCTGGAGATGATTGGCTACTTCAGCGACGAACCCGGCTCACAATTATTTCCGGTGTCATGGCTGAAATATTTTTATTCTGATCGGGGGGATTTTATTTCAGTGATCGGCAATATGAGGAATATGGCGGCAGTGCGCACCGTAAAAAGTAGCTTCCTGCGTAGTGCCGGAGATGACTTACCGGTTTACTCGCTGAATGCACCGATGGCGCTGGTGCCGGGTATTGATTCCTCAGATCACCGTAACTTCTGGATAATGGACTACCCCGCAGTGATGGTGACTGATACCGCGTATAATCGCAATCTGGCCTACCATACGCCGCAGGATACAGCGGATCGGCTGGACTACGATAAAATGGCGGG
>CACVAV010000081.1:0-3895 GCA_902727945.1 uncultured Thiotrichaceae bacterium
TATCCACTCTGCATACTAATGATGCCGCCAGTGCGGTGACGCGCCTGATGGATATGGGCATTGAAGATTACCTGATTACCTCGACGGTGAATTGTGTATTAGCACAGCGTTTAGTGCGCCGCTTATGCCCGCAGTGCCGCGAAGCTAAACCGGTGATGGCTGAAATGGACAAGGAAATTGGTTTACGTCAGTATCAGCCGGAAGGCGAGTTGCGCTTGTGGCATGCCAAAGGTTGTTCCGCGTGCGGACACACCGGCTACAAAGGGCGTAGCGCCATCCATGAAGTATTAGTGATCAATGATGATATTCGGCGTCGGGTACTGAATCATGCTGATGCCGGGGTTATTCAGGAAGAAGCACGTAATAGTGGCATGCGTACGATGTACGAAGACGGGCTGTTGAAAGCGTTACAAGGTGTGACAACGTTGGAGGAAGTTCTGCGGGTTGCCGAGGAAACACCGAATGGCACTGTTTAACTATAAGGCTATCGCAGCGGATGGTTCACCACAGGATGGCTCAATGGAAGCCAATTCTGAGGCTCGGGTAATTGAAGACCTGAATAAACAGGGTTTGATTCCGCTGGGGGTGCTTCCGGCTTCTGCCGGTTCAGTGGCTGCGCCTGCGAAGAAGGCGCGTAGTGGCGGTTTGTTTGGCGGTAAAAAGGTCAGCCAGCCGGACATTATGGCCTTTACGCAGCAGTTGTCATCAATGCTGAAAGCTGGTCTGCCATTGGATCGGTCACTGGGTATTCAGTTGGAAATTATCGAAAATCCACCGCTGGAAAAAATGATTGGCGGCGTGCAGGAAAAAGTACGTGGTGGTGTGCATTTTGCGGATGCACTGGATGAAAGTGGTCAGTTCAGCCGTTTTTACGTGAACATGGTGCGGGCTGGTGAGGCGAGTGGTTCTATTGATGGTGCGCTAGAAAAGCTGGTCGAATACATGCAGCGAGCCAAGGAGTTACGTGGCATCGTTATTTCTGCGTTGATTTATCCGGCCATTCTGGCGTTTGTCGCGGTATTATCGGTTGTCGCTTTATTGTTATTTGTGGTGCCACAGTTTTCAGAAATGTTTGCTGATATGGGTGCTGAGTTGCCTGCATTAACCAAGGTGGTGGTCGCAGCGGGGGCTTTTCTGGAAAATTATTGGTGGGCGGTATTAATCGGTTTTCTGGTTTTTCTGGTGGTGGTTCAATACGTATTCACTAATGAGAAAGCCCGGATGTGGTTAGATCACTCTATGCTGAAATGGCCTCTGGTAGGCGACTTAGTCGGCAAAGTAGAGATGGCGCGATTTTCCCGTGGCCTCGGAACGCTGTTAGGTAATGGCGTGCCATTATTAGGCTCATTGCAGATAGTAAAAAATACAATGGGTAACCGGATAATGGCCAGGTCGGTCGGTGAAGCAGCCGATAGCCTGAAGCAGGGCGAGAGTCTGACTAAGACCTTGCTCGACAAAAAGGTGTTTCCGGCTTATGCGCTGCACATGTTACGTGTTGGCGAAGAAACCGGCCGCATGGAAGAGCTGTTAAGCGACGTGGCTGATATTTACGACGATGAAGTGAAAACGTCGGTACGCCAGATGTTGGCTTTGATGGAGCCACTGCTCATTTTGATTATGGCCATGGCGATTATGGTGATTTTGTTTGCTGTGTTGATCCCAATGATCAGCATGGGTGATTTAGTGCAGTAAGCAGTGCAATAGATAAAAATAATAACAGTAATTTACAACAAAAAAATATAACAACAAGGAGCTTACAATGTTACGCAAACCCCTTCCAATGAAAAAAAATCAGGGTGGTTTTAGTTTAATTGAATTGATGATTGTGCTGGTTATTCTGGGCTTGATTGCCGGAATCGTTGGCCCTCAGGCAATGAAATACCTTGGCAAAGGTAAAAGCCAGTCCGCCAAAGTACAGATTGAAAATATCAGTTCAGCATTAGATATGTATCGTCTTGAAGTCGGTGGTTACCCCAACTCTTCTCAGGGCCTGAAAGCCTTGGTTTCTTCACCTTCCGGTGCACGTGGCTGGAATGGCCCTTACCTGAAAAAAGGTGACGTGCCATTAGATCCGTGGAATAACGAATACCAGTACAAGCGTCCCGGCAGTGGCGGTCAGCCTTATGATTTATTGTCGATGGGTGCTGATGGCTCTGCCGGCGGTGAAGGTGAAGACGCTGATATTTCTTTGTGGAAGAAGTAACCGGCGCTAATGGGGCAGAAAACTACAGTGACACGTCGTAACGGTTTTAGTCTGTTAGAAGTCTTGCTGGTGCTGGTCATGGCTGGCTTGGTCATGGGGGTGGTGGCCACCTCGCTGACAGAAGGACCGGTGTTGCGTAAGTCTGCCCGTGAAGTGGCGGCCAGCTTGCGCCATGCCCGTAGTATTGCGATTCTGCAGCAGAAAGAAATGGTGTGGTCGATGGACATCCAAGAGAAAAATTTCTGGGTGACGGGTAAAGGCGAAAAGCGTGATTTACACCGTGCGGTCGCCGCCAAGATCAATACAGCCTCATCTGAAGTCGTCTCTGCCCGCCAGGGCAATATTCGTTTCTATCCCGATGGCAGCTCTACCGGAGGTTCGGTGGAGCTGACCATGCGCGGCCAGACGTTTAAAGTGAATGTGGAGTGGATCAGTGGCCGCATCAGCACGCTTTAAGCTATCCGGGAAATCTAAACCTGCTTATCAATCATCACAAGGTTTTTCGTTGCTGGAAATTCTGGTGGCTTTTGTGATGATGAGCTTGGTGGTCGGCACGCTCTTACAGTTGTTTGGCTCATCAATGCGTAATGTGGCGTTATCGGAAGAGTATAGTTTTGCCATACAAATAGCAGAATCCCGCCTGCAGTCAGTAGGCACTGAAATCAAAGTTGAACAAGGTACTGAGCGTGGTTCCGAAGAGGGCACGCCCTATAGTTGGGTGGTTGAGATGGAACCGGTGGAGCTGAATGAAGATCAGGATGACTTTTCGCTTTCAGTCCAACCTTACCGGGTCAGTGTGATTGTGGCCTGGGGTAGCGATGGCAAAAAACGTCAGTTTGCCCTGTCTTCACTGCGTTTTGGTGAAGCAGAGTGAATAATCAAAAACGGGGCTTTCAAAGTAAGCAGCGTGGCTTTACATTATTGGAAATGCTGATTGCCTTTTCGATGTTGTCACTCTTATTCCTCGCGTTATTTTCCAGTTTTAACACCATCGGGCGTGGTTGGGATGCAGCCGAGCGTAAAATGCTCAAAACTGAAGATATGCGTCTGATCAGTGAGTTTTTACGCAGTCAGCTCAGTCAGGCCATGGTAGTGCGTGTACAAGGTGATGAAGGGCCGGTTTATGCTTTTGAGGGCGAGGATTATTTTGTGCGTTATGCCGCGCCCTTGCAGCCCTTACAGAATTCCGGTGGCGTGTACCTGATCGAGTTGTCAGTGGCGATTGACAGTGCGGGTAAAAAACTGGAAATGCGTTATGCACCGTACCGGCCCGACTTAAGTTGGGAGGATGCGTTGGGCGAGGTGGAACCGGTGTTGGTTTATGCGGGTTTGCGTTCTGTGCGCTTTGAGTATTTTGCCGCTGATAACGTTGATGATGAACCAGCCTGGGAGTACTCCTGGATGGATCAACCGGTTTACCCGTTATTATTAAAAGTCACACTGGAAGACAAGGATCAGCGGGTGTGGCCGGAATTGGTTGTTGACCTTCCGCAAGTGGATGAATATGTTAATGCTACCGCAGGTAATCGCTAATGCGCTCTGATATGAGGCATATACGCCACCGTCAGCTTCGCCCGCAGACACAGCGAAAGCAGAGGGGAATCGCCATTATTATGGTGCTGTGGATGATCATGGTGATGTCGATGATGGCCGCCACTCTGATGTATTCTGTGAAAACTGAAACACAAATGG
>CACVAV010000081.1:3995-8954 GCA_902727945.1 uncultured Thiotrichaceae bacterium
CTGATGTATTCTGTGAAAACTGAAACACAAATGGTCAGCTATGCGCGGGAAAATGCACAGGCGCGTGCCTTTGCAGACGCTGCGACGCACTACACGGTGATGCAGTTATTTCTGCCACCGGATAAACGTGAAGTCATTATCGGCGGTGGTGCGTCACGCTGGGTTTATGGGGGTTACCAGGCGGAAATTCGTGTGGTGGGTGAAAATGGCCTGATTGACATCAACCGTGCTGACCGGCGTTTATTGACGCTGGTGCTGGAGCAGGTGGGGGTGATTGATGATGAAGCCGAAACCCTGCTGGATATTATTGAAGACTTCCGTGATCCGGATGATTTGAAGCATATTAATGGTGCTGAGGACGACGATTACGCAGACGAAGGTCTGGACTTTGGTGCTAAGGATGCGCCGTTTGAGCGTATTGAGGAATTGCAGCAGGTGTTGGGCATGACACCGCGTTTGTATGAAGCCTTGTCACGTTATTTATCGGTTAATTCCAATAGTGGCGGTATTAATCCGATGCTGGCACCACGGCAGATTTTATTGGTATTGGCGGAGGGTGATGCTGAGATGGTTGATGAGTATATTCGCCAGCGGGATGACGCTGAGGGGGCTTTTGTACAGCCGCCTTTTGGTAGTGGGTTTCTGGATCACACACAACAGCCCTTGTATCGCTTGCAGATAAAAGTAAAGCCGCTCGGTGGTACCACGGAATATTTTGAAGAGCGGGCAATACGCTTATTGCCCGGACGTACTACGCCTTTTATCACATATTTCAGGACGCGGGAATCGACTTCCAGACAGTTTGAATAGACTGCCCCAGCTTGATGAATTCCTGAGTTCGGGCGCTACCTTTGCGCCATGCCAGGCCTATTTCCCGGAAACTGTTTTCACGGGTAGGCCACAATTCAACTTGTGTGCCCGCCAATAAGGATGAATGTTTGACCATTTCCGGCAGGTACGAAATCCCCAGATCAGCATCCACCATTTGTGCCAGCGTCAGCACACTGCTGGCAGAAAACCGGCTGATCTTATCCGGCTCACTGGTCAGGTGACAGGCCGATAAGGTGTGATCCCGCAGGCAATGCCCATCCTCTAATAGCAGAATACTTTCAGCTTGTAAGGTGCTCAGGTCATAATTGGCCGGGTCAACAATCTTTGAATCTTTCCGGCAGGCCAGATAAAACTGATCCTGAAATAAGGGCAGGGTTTCTGCATTACGCAGCGCATAGGGCAGGGCGAGCATAATCAGATCCAGCTCGCCATCCATCAGTTTGGTATAGATACGCTGGGTAATGTCTTCGGTGAGGAATAATTTGAGTTGCGGGTATTCCTTGCGTAACCCTGGCATGATGCAAGGCAATAAAAAGGGGGCGATGGTGGGTATAATGCCGACATGCAGTTCGCCGGTCAGCGGTTGCTGATTACTGCGTGCCAGCTCAACCAGTCCTTCAATGTCCCGTAGACAACGCCGTGCTTCCTGAGCAATTTGGCGTCCGGAATGCGTGACAGTAACGTTCTTATTGGTGCGGTCGACCAGCTGGACAGACAAAGTTGATTCCAGTTCACGAATGGCGGTGCTGAAAGCTGATTGTGAAACAAAACAGGCTTTTGCGGCACGGCCAAAATGCTCATGACTTTCCAGTGCAACAAAATAGCGTAGTTGTTTAACGGTGGGTAAATTCATAACGCCACTCCTAAGGTTGCTGCAGTTAATAGCCGCGATGATAGCGCAGCGGGCCACCGGTCCAGGGGGCAAAACCTGTGCCGAGCACGATGCCTGCGTCGATTAATCCGGGGTCTTCCAGCAGACCATCTTCCAGACAGACTGCCGCCTCTTCGGTAATCTGGGCTGTTAATTTGCTTTGTAAGGCTTCTATACTGCCATTCCATTCCAGGCGGGCTGACTTGAGCCGGTTGTTATTGCGGTAGCGGTAAAATCCGGAGCCGCTTTTTTTGCCGAGCTTCCCGGTTTGTACCATAGTCACCAATTGAAAAGGCACGTCTATATTGAATGATTTTTCCATGGTTTCGGCTACCCGCAAGCAATAATCCAGCCCCATTATATCCCCTAATTCCAGTGGCCCCAAAGGCATGCCGGTATCCCGTGCCGCCGCATCAAGAATGTTATGCGGCACGCCCTGTTGGTGCAAATGAATGCCTTGCAAAATGTATTGTACTAATATCCGGTCAGCCAGCAGCGCTGGTAAGTTATTTAATAACAAGGGTATTTTATTGAGATGCTTGATAATATTGCAGGCTCTATCCAATAGCTGTTTGTCTGTTTTATCAGTGTGTGAGACTTCAACTAAGGGTGTGCTGCACGCCGGATAACAGAAATGGATGCCTAACAAGCGTTCCGGGTTCAGCATGGCCGCCGCAATTTTCTCCAGTGGAATAATGGATGAATGTGTCGCCAGTATGGCATCCGGGCGGCTGTACTCTTCCAGCTCAGCGAACTTTTCCTGCTGATCCGCGAGGTGAGTCGCACCGATCAGCAAAATCATATCGGCTGTTTTTATATGTTCGCCTTTCAGGTCTGGCGTGACATGGCTGAGCAACTCACCCAGTTTTTCAGTATCTTTACCTGTCAGCGTGACTATTTTATTGCTGATGACACTGATCGCCTGTTCAAGCGCATCCGGGCGTTTGTCCTGAAGGCTGACGTGTATTCCCTGTAACAGGCAATAGCTGGCGATTTTGCAGGTGGTTTCACCGCTGCCGATAATATGCAGGTGTTTTAGCCGTTGCGGCTCATCAGGGCGTCGGCTCAATTGATATTTAAGCTGTGCAATCCGCTGAAGGTTTCCGGCGTATTTTGTTCCCGCCAGTTTTGCCAGCGATTCAGCAAAAGCTATTTGTGAAGTCGTGTTTGCCTTGCTGCCGTACTGTTTCCATAATTCGAGTAAGGCATAAGGGGCAGGGTGATGTGCCTCTGCAATATGAAGCCTTTTTACGAGTTGCCTGCTCAACTGCGAGCTTGTGTAGGTTCTACGCAATTTGTTAGCAAAAGGTGGCTTGATACGCAGGGCTTTCTTTTTACCGGGCTTTTTATGCAGCGTAATGAGCGTTGTTTCATACAGTTTGTTTGCCGGAACTGCTTCGTCAATAAAGCCTTTATCAAACAGAATATCCGCTGGCAGTGAGACCCCGGTTTGTGATGCAGTGATGGTCATTAAGGCATCAAAAGCACCTACCCGCTTTATGGTTTGTCTGATAACTGACTGAAACGGATGCAGGCCTAATGCATTTTCCGGGAAGCAGCTTTCGGCCACCAATGAAAATGAACTGATGCAGTAATCTGTGGCCAGCGCCAGCGCCATCCCACCTACCGGGCATTGACGGTCGATAATAAATACGGAATAGATCGGGCTGCTTTGCAACAGGTCAGCGATTTCCTGCGTTTGTTGTATTAATGACAGGTTGTATTCAATATTCTGAAATACGCTGTAATCAGCCGTTTTGACGGTGGAGGTGGAATCAGTCTCTTTGTGGGTGGCAAAGCGTAACACAAGACCAGCCACTGACTGCTGTTGGATGGATGTCAGGTAATGTTTGAGTTCTGATAGTGTGTCAGGCTCCAGTGTACCGGGAGTACCCTCCATCATTTGTATATCTACCCAGATTCGTTGTTCTGAATCAGGCCTGACAGTCAGATACTGAAAGTCGTTCATTAGCAATGTTTTGCGCCCCTTAAGCCTGGCTATGTTCATAGCCAATGGATCTTTGATCCACTATTTTGTTATTTGTTAATGCCCGTTCGGTTATAAATTGAATGATTGATCTAATTTTCCGAACGTAGGTAGCGTAAAATTTATACCAGCTTAAGTCAAATTAAATAATTCAGGGTTGTCTCATAACATTAAGCCTGTCTAAGTAGGTAGTTGCCCTGAGTTACTAACCGGTAAATTAACCAGCTCTGGTTGGATGGGTTGCAGCTTCGGTTTGGCATCCGGTGGACTGAGTGGCATGACGGGTTCTTCCTGTACAGGTTGACCGGTTGCATCCGTGTGTTGCCAGGGCAGGTTTCGGTACGCGGGTTGTTCACTGAAATTCCATGCGGGGTATTTTATGACTTCAAAGTAAGGTGAATAGTCAAAATCACTGGGGATAAACAGGCGGTAATGTCGTTCGCGCAGTTTGACTTTATCGGGTTTGTCGCTGCACACCGTCGGCAGGATGGGGTAGTTCACCTGTTGGAAGCAACGGGCAATCATACTGGAACAAATAATGTGTGTGGGCTGTCCGGCATTATGCTGGAACAGCGATGAGCGCCAGCGTCGGGGCAGGATGCCATACGGAAACAGAAACCGTGCCAGATCCAGTAATTGTTGCACGTCATACTCCATGCCGAGATGGTCAATGGCAGTATTCACCACCTGATCAGCATCACACCAATCCAGACCGGAAGGACGGCATATACGCAGGTTCTCATCGGTATAATTTTTCAGAGGATTAACAATAGTGCCGTAACCTAATAATGACTCGGCCAGCAATTGGTCATTAGGATCACCATTGTAATGGGCCTGAAGTTTTTCGCGGGCGACCGGGTCTTTAATGTCATTAATGCGGCCAATATAAATAGCAGCATGTGTCCACGGTGATAATGCAATCATTTGGATGGCTTTGCTGACCCGTGTTTTACCTGCAAACAAAATGACATCGCCGGGGCGCACTTCACGCTCAAGAAACTCGAAATGACACATGCCATCATCCTGTTCATTCGGTGGAATGGCGTTTAACCAATTAATGCCTGATTGCCATAGCCAGTTGCGGGTTTCATTGATAAGGGTGAACATATTCGCTCCGTTTGCCTGGAATAGGAAGCGCCCGGAGGGGTTTAATCTGCAGGTAGGTATCTTGCCCGTGATACACAGCAGAACATTCCGGATGTTCCTTGCCAGATGATTATTATTCGGTCTTAACTATTATCTTTTTGTTATCTTATAATTTAGAACAATT
>CACVAV010000082.1 GCA_902727945.1 uncultured Thiotrichaceae bacterium
AACCCGATATGGATAAAGAAGAAGGCCATCACGGCAGCAGCTACTCCGGGACAAATCAATGCGTAAGAAGCAATGCTTTTAGCTTCACCATGAATGTAGTCTTTGAAGTACCCCAGTTTTTTCATCACCATATAACCCAGAATTCCGAACAATAGCTGTGCTCCACCAAAGACGGAGAACATGGCGAGGTTCTGAATTGGTTCAATAGGTGTGCCAAAATTATGGTGCATACCCATGCTTAAACGAAAAGTGGTGATGCTTATCAGGGTGATGATGGGTATCAAAATCCACAAAGACACAGTGCCTTCCCGGTCAATGCCGTGTTCAAACATAGCGCGGAAACCCAGCACAAATTTCAGAACTGACAACAGAACAGCCACTGTCAGAAACATGATAGCCAGGATCATTGCGATACCGGAGGTCAGTTTGGTGTGACTCATGGCAGCGGCTGCTGAAAATCCTACACTGACCATGCTGAACGCAAAGATGGCCAGCATTTGACTGAGATTATTATTGCGTGAACAGTCGAAGGAGCCATTTACCAGTACACGGCTCAGGAAGCGCATAAAGATAGACATCGCAAAAAAACCAGTGACAGCAAAGGCAATAATGGCCAGAGGAAACAGGTATTCAACGACTGTCCATAGCTTCGGAACAAACAGAGCGCCCAGAATGAAACTCACATTAATAGACATAGCAAAAGTCAGTGGCATAGCCATTAATTGTACTTCTGCATTGCTGGATGTCAGTTTTTCAAATGCTGTAGTTTTCCGGAATTGACGATACTCATTCACATTCCAGAACAGCACCCTAAGATGTAACAATGAAAATAGAATGATACCGCTAATCGCCAGGCCAATCATGCCTTGTATCAACGGGTCACCATTTTTAAAGACGGTAGTCCAGGACTCAAAAGTAGGGATAGGTGTGTCCGGATGCGGTGTAAGAAACATCAGATACATAAAAAATGTCACTGCGAGGCCGCCTGCACCCAGTGCAGACAAGAAGTAGAGCGGGGAGTAATTTTCCCCGAGATTTTGACGTAGTTTTAACATGATATTCTCCGCTAGTAGAACTCAGGTATGACTTTGAAGGTTGAGTAGCTTGCACCTTAGAAGTACTGGTATTTTATAATCAACAGCAAAGCCACTCAGTTTTTATTACTTATTAATATTAGCATTTAATTATATTCTAATGAATTGTTATTTGTCAAATAATCAAATGAAAAAAAAGCCCGAAGTGATTTTTCATTCCGGACTTTACTGTAGTGATAAGTTCAGTGGATGTATCAACCACTACCCGCCACCTGCCGCATGTTATCCGGCAGAAAAGTAGCTATTTCAGGCACCCAAATCAGCACAAATACCATCAGCACCATAATCAGGAACATCGGTATGGCGGCTTTGGCGATAAACGTCATTTCATGGTCAGTCATGCCTTGCAGCACAAACAGGTTAAAGCCGATGGGGGGCGTAATCTGCGCCATTTCAACCACCACCACAATGAAAATGCCAAACCAGATCAGATCAATACCGGCCTGACGAATCATGGGTTCCACCACGGCCATGGTCAGTACAACGGAGGATATGCCATCAAGGAAGCAGCCGAGAATGATATAAAACACCAGCAGCGCCATCAGCAGTTCAAAGCGTGATAAATCCATAGAGCCAATCAGGTCAGCCAGACTTCGTGGCAATCC
>CACVAV010000083.1 GCA_902727945.1 uncultured Thiotrichaceae bacterium
ACAGAAATATCATTGGAAAATAAACCAGAAATGGCCTTGAACATCGTAATAAAATCCGACTATAAACTAAAATTTTTTGAATTGAATCGCAGAAAACATCCTGTATGATTCGGCTATCTCCATGCCAATCCGGCAGGGGGGTCTAAATTTTGCTTGCTAAATGTAACAATCATGCCGCTATTGAGCAAGTGAACTTCTTAGGTTCATACCATTGATTTGTAGATAACATAGTACTTTTATTAGAATTTTTCTTATAAACAGAGTAACTCGTGTCCGGCCCGCCCTCAGGCCTGAACAAAATAATAACAGCCACTGCTTGCCTGATGATGAACCAGAAAAATAAGTTGGCTACAGTATAGTCATCAAAATAGTTTAAGCATTGTCAATGTAAGAAGGTTTAGCTACTTCGATAAAACTGTAACACGCATGAAAAGATTTCACTCCCAAGTATGAAAATCTGTGACTTTCACAGTAAACTACACACTTCATGACAACTAAAGCGTAGACATTTAATGACCAAAGATGCTCTGTACCGGTTTATGCTGGAAAATGCGGATACCCGTGGCGAATGGGTACACCTTGATAATAGCTGGCAGGAAGTACTGAAACGGGCAGACTACCCAGAAATTGTACGCGATGTATTAGGCGAGGCGTTCGCCGCCGTTGCCTTACTATCCGCCACGATTAAACACCAAGGTTCACTCATTTTACAAATCCGTAGTAATGGCCCGGTGCATTTATTGGTTGTCCAGGCCTCACCCGAAGGTCATTTGCGCGGTTTAGCACGCTGGAGTCGTGAACCAACAGAAACCGGTCTCAACAACATTTTTGGCACCGGCCATATAGCCATCACGATGGAAGCCACCACTGATAATGAGCGATATCAGGGCATTATTGCGTTGGAAGGCGAAAAATTGAGCAATGCATTGGAAGAATACTTCAAACGCTCAGAACAGTTGCCCACCCGCTTATGGTTAACCAGTGATGCAGACAGTTGTGCCGGTATGTTATTACAGCGCCTGCCCGCACAACAACATAATGAAGAAGACTGGACGCGGGTTAATATGTTGCTGGATACCCTGACGCCTGAAGAATTATTAAACACTGAACCGGCTGAACTGATTTATCGCCTGTACCATGAAGAATCACCGCGCTTATTTGATCCTGTGATGCTGCGCTTTCACTGTAGCTGCAATCTGGGGAAAATCGAAAACACCATTAAGTCATTGGGTCAGGAGGAAGCTGATTCGATTATTGCCGAGCAAGGTGCTATCGAAGTGAACTGTGAATTCTGCAATAGTCAGTATCGCCTGGACAGTGTCGATGTTGCCCGGCTGTTCGCCGGTATTGAACTAAGCCCGGCCAGCCCGGCACTGCACTAAGGAATAACCATGCTCAACTATCGCATACACGGCGAACTTAACTCAGACATGCTGCCTCTGGTGGTGCAACACGGTCTGTTCGGCTCACTCGACAACTGGAATACTTTCGCAGCTAAACAGAAAACTGAGCGCCCGGTCATTGCCATTGATATGCGTAATCACGGTGACTCACCGCATGTGAAAGGTATGTCGTACTCAAAAATGGCCGACGATGTGCTGGAAGTACTGGATCACCTTGAGTTACCCGTCGTTGATCTGATGGGGCACTCCATGGGCGGCAAAGTGGCTATGCTGCTGGCGCTGAATCATCCGCAGCG
>CACVAV010000084.1 GCA_902727945.1 uncultured Thiotrichaceae bacterium
GCACATTCTTCTGTCTTACCATACGCATAGATTTCATTAAACTTATCGCCTAAACGGTGCCCCAACTCATTACCAATCAGATTGTCATGCACAATGATGGAGAAAATACGTTCCTGTTTATAATCAGAATTAATACTCAATAAATCACGGATACGTTGTTTAACGGTAATCACCGGGTATTTGCCGCCTTCTTCCATGTGCGTTTCCTGCGCAACATTATAGTCCTGGAAAGCACTGCCAATCTTAACTAAATTGAACGGTGTGTCCGCGTTCAACGGCCCGACACCGTCAGCAGAAAGGGTAAATAGCGGAGCATCCTGTCCGGTATCAGCTGCTGAGTCCGGCTGATCTCCGCCGCAAGCACCCAAAAAACTAACCACGATCATGCTCAGTAAAGAAACAATCCCCTTATTCACACCCATGCCCTACTCCCTTTCCATATTTTGATAATGAATTCTTCCATAATTCAGAAACTGATGCACTGACTTGCCTATAATCTTAGCTTCTCAGACCAAATAAATGACACTTTTGACCACTCCGCATGAATTTTATACAATCCGATGACAAATCAACCGTTTGTCAGCAAATTCGACATAAAAGGCTAAATTACTTCGGCAAAAAAACTATAAGCGACTATAACATAACTGAACACATGATTAACAAAACCCGATCTTCATGTGTTCATCAGTAGTCTTTAGTACTGAAATAAAAGTAGAAAATGCCCAAGATCTTTTGCCGGAATATTAAAAATAATTTGCCGGATACTAATATTGGATGCTCCCAAGCCATTGGCCTTAAGGTGAAAGATATTCTACATTACGGATACCGCTGAGTCTCTCGGCGGTTTTCCTTTTTCTACAAGGCGCACTTTATGTCCAACCCATTACTTTCCCGCCATTCGGGAGAGCGAGTCTGGCTGGTTGATTCCAGCATTTATGTTTTTCGTGCCTGGTTCGTTAAAGGCCACATTCCCTATGACCGGAAACACCACCCGATTAATGCTACACAAGGCTTTCTACGCTTTCTGTATGCCTTCCTCTATGATCAGCAACCCGAAAAGCTGGCCTTTGCCTTTGATATTAGCCTGCAAACATCAAAGCGCAGGGATATTTACCCCGCCTACAAGGCTAACCGCGACCCTGCGCCCTCCGAGTTGAAATACCAGTTTCAGCTATGCCGTGATTTTATCGACGCACTGGGGATCGTACAGGCCGCCAGCCCGCATTATGAAGCAGATGACCTCATTGGTAGCTGGGCCGAACAACAACGTACCACTAATAATCAGATCGTCATCCTCAGTGGCGACAAAGATCTTGCGCAATTGGTAAAAAATGACGACCTCTGGTGGGATTACGGGCGGCGCAAACCGTTACATGATGGCGGTATAAAAAGTGAATTCGGTGTCTGGCCCCAACAGCTCGCGGATCAATTGGCCATCGCAGGCGACAAAGTAGACAATATTCCCGGCATACCCGGCGTAGGCATGGCCACAGCAGCCAAACTGCTCAAACGCTTTGGTGATATAAAGGGTCTGCTGAAGAACACTGATCTAATTGCTCAAATGCAGGTACGTGGCGCAAAACGCCTGGAAGGGCTGGTCAAGGAGCACCAGGAACAAGTTTTACTATCACGCCAACTCACCGGTATTGATTGTCAGGTGAATGATTTGCCAGAAAATCTGAGTCGCCGCCCTAAAAA
>CACVAV010000085.1 GCA_902727945.1 uncultured Thiotrichaceae bacterium
AACCTAAAATTCTCAGTAGAACCTACTGAACCAGCAAAACCCACCTAAATTTTATAAAAAAATGATTCAGCTGATGTCAGCTCAATGTTGGCTGACTCAGTAATTGCTTCTTGCCGGAAGGATTAAGAAAGTGTTCGACACATTTGAGCACGATTTGCTGCCAAATCTCAGGAATAGTCAACTGAGTCGCAGTTAACTTTAAGCCTTGAAAGAAGCCTTGTATCCGTTCATAAGCGGCTCGTATCTTACCTTGCTCAGCATGAGTGCTGGTAATGGTCATTTGTTGCTGGCGTCCACTGCGCGTCAGCCGCCCGATACTGCTGAGCAGTAAAGGGCGACTGGTAATCGCCTCGTGGTGTTTTTCAGGGATGGCCAGACGTGTAAATAAGTTCCACCAGTTATAAATTAATGCCCCCATGCGCGCCATAATTTGGCTGGTTTGTAGCTGTCGTGTAACGAACCCACCCCATCCCCATTGATTTTTTATTTCGTCAAACACGTTTTCGCAATCGGCCCGGTCGCGGTAGTGCTGCATGAGTGCGATCAAATTGTCGGGCAAGCTGGTCACCAGCACCGAGTATTCATAAAGCCGCATATCTTCCGGGCCATCAACGAATGCAATCTCTTGTTGCCCACCTGCTTTTTGCGACAGAGCAAGAACAGGGTCACCTTGCAAGCGGCGACGAATCACAACAGCACGCCGGGATTGCTTCCAATTGTGAAGGCTAAGGACACTTTCTCTGACTTCCCAGCCATCGTCAAACCGTTGCCATTTTCCCTGACCATGTACCTTGGCAATCAATTGTTTAACACCCTTTGTACGCTTAACTTTGAATAGGTAAGGTTGTTTCAAGCCCTCCAGTTCCGTCATAATGGCATCGTTACCCCAGTCGCAGTCCCCACGGACAAAAGCAGGACGGCTAGCCTGTGGTAAACGCTGAAGCAAGGCTACCAGCCCCGGCATTGAGTAAGAAGAAGCCGACTGATTTCCTGCCTGCACATCCACCTCCAATACAAGGCGGGTATTGGCCATCAGGTAGCTGTGGTAAGTATGGGAGGGACGACCCGGTTTATGGGGGTTATAACCCAGCTTCGCGCCTTCCTGATGACCATAAAGCGGCTTGACCGTGACATCCACATCTAATATCCAGGGATAAGCTAACAAAGGTTCGTAGCATTGGTGCAGATGGGTTTGTAACCAATCAATGGCGGCCGTTTCATCCATCCGCTTCAGGGCATTGATCGCTGATGAATCACTAACAATTTTATCCATCCCCAATAATCGGGTATTGGCAGTATCTCCCCGTAAAGCCGTCAGGTGGGCATAACGATTATGCCCGGATAAGACTGACAGGAGTAGCGAACCCAGTACATTCACTCTCTTGGGCGCATTGTTGCTGGTATAGTGCAAGGGGCAATCAGCTACCCACGGTTCAAAGCGCCCGCCCAATTTAAGGAACTCGATGAAGTAGGGTAGTTGTCCCAATGGGGTGAAAGCAGCACTACCATCCCATTCGATTTGCACTTTTCCACCGAAAGTGTCCACTTTGATCGCTTTACAAAGCGGCTTTTTATCCGGAAAAGACACCTCACCTGCTGGGTGAGTAGATGGAGGGGGAAGAAACATGACTTTTGCTCGCTATTTCAGACCTTTGCCAGTATAGAGCAATTTTCAACTGAGGATTTTAGGTT
>CACVAV010000086.1 GCA_902727945.1 uncultured Thiotrichaceae bacterium
AGCACTTTCAGAATATGATGTTTCTCCACGTCCTCCAGCAACAAGCTGTCCGGCCCGCCACCCTCGCCATTGATCTGCGACGGCCTGTTAACGGCCTTGCTCAGACACTGACTGGGCATTACGCCCAACAATAAAGACCGTTCAATCACATTCTTCAGTTCACGCACATTGCCCGGCCATCGGTATTCCTGTAGCCGCATTATTTCCTGCTTGCCAAAACTGCGTTGCGCTACCCCCAAATCAACAGCCAGCTTGTCCACAAAATGCTGCGCCAACAAACTAATGTCACCATGCCGCTCCCGTAACGGCGGCATACGGATACTCAAGACATTCAGGCGGTAAAACAAATCCTCCCGGAACCTCCCCGCTTTCACTTCTTCCGCCAGGCTCCGGTTAGTCGCCGTCAGAATGCGCACATCAATCTGCGTCTCAACATTTGAACCGACCTGACGAATGCTACGCGCTTCCAGCACCCGCAATAAATGTACCTGCATTGACATCGGCATTTCACCGATCTCATCCAGAAACAAAGTGCCGTCATTGGCATAGGTAAACAAACCTTCCCGCGCCTGATGCGCACCGGTAAAAGCACCCTTTACATGGCCAAATAACTCACTTTCCAACAATTCAGCACTCATGCCACCACAATTAATAGAGACAAAATTACCCTTGCGCTGACTCAGCTCATGGATAGCCCGCGCCGCCAGCTCTTTGCCGGTTCCGGTTTCACCTTCGATCAGCACCGTAGAAGGCATCGGTGCAACATGTTTGATAATCTGGCAGACATCCAATACCTCGCGGCATTCACCGACCATATTGGACACATCATAATCCTGTTCAATCTGACGGCGATAGACATAGTTTTCGCGGCGTAACTGCTCCTGCTCCAGGCAACGATCGACGGCTGTCTGCATCTGAGTCAGGCGAAAAGGCTTCATCAGGAAGTCCACTGCCCTGACCCGCAGGGCCTCGATAGCCGTTTGTAAATCAGCATAAGCCGTCATAAAAATAACCGGTGTGCCATAACCCTGTTCACGCAGCTGGCTGACCCATTCCACCCCTGAGCCATCCGGCAGACGAATATCAGAAATAATCAGATCAAAGTGACACCGTTCCATCAATTCCACGGCCCGGCTCAGGCTGCCCGCCGTTTCAAGCATACCAAACCGCCCTTCTAAACCCCGCTCCAGAAAAGCAATAATTCCCGGCTCATCATCCAGAATAAGAACTGACTTCATAGACAAATAGTCCCAATATAAATAATAGAATTAGAGACAATATAACCCATTTATTAAATTATTCGGCAAAATCTTTTGTAGAAAATGGTGTTTTTTACGATTATATTCCTTTTGAAATTGATTATTTGTATAACCGCATAACTAATTAGTTGCCTGACCAAGGAGGTCATTTGTGAAAAAACTACTGGCTACATTATTGCTGTCTGCTACCGTTATATTGCCTGCTCAGGCAGAAACCCCTGAGCCGGAAAACCCTGTGCTGCGCATGGCCACCACCACCAGTACCGATAACTCCGGTCTGTTAAAAGCAATACTGCCGACGTTTCAGGAAAAAACCGGTTATGAGGTACAAGTGATTGCAGTCGGCACCGGCAAGGCACTGAAAATGGGCCAGGACGGCGATGTTGATGTTGTACTGGTACATGCGCGCGCTGCTGAAGATAA
>CACVAV010000087.1 GCA_902727945.1 uncultured Thiotrichaceae bacterium
GCCATCCGCCAAATGATCCGTATCGCCCTTGAGCGGCACAATTATGAGATCATCGAAGTAGGTAATGTGGCGCAAGCCCGCGTGGCTATAGCTGACTCCCTGCCTGATTTATTGCTCATCGACTGGATGCTGCCCGACCAGCCCGGCCCTGATTTAATAAAGCAGCTACGTTCAGAAGAACGCACCCGATCAGTACCGATTATTATGCTCACCGCCCGTGCAGAAGAAAATGACATGATCAAAGGACTGGAAGCCGGAGCGGATGATTATATTTACAAACCGCTGTCACTGAAAAATCTGCACGCACGCATCAAAGCACTACTGAGACGCGTCGAGACCCAGGCCCAGACCGATAACGATGCGCAAAAATCGGTATTGAAATCCGGTAAAATAGAACTGGATACGCACTCACTTCAGCTCAGCATTGACGGACATTTTATCCACCTTGGTATTACCGAATTCCGTCTGCTGGAATTTTTAATGGGGCATGCGGATCGTGTTTATTCACGCGCCCAGCTACTTGACGCCATCTGGGGACAAAACAGCTTTATTGAAGAGCGCACTGTCGATGTGCATATCCTGCGTCTGCGTAAAGCTTTAAAGGCACACGACGCGGACAAAGTAATCAAGACTATCCGGGGAGCCGGTTATCTGTTTGTCAAAGAGGCATACCAGGTTGAATGAGTTCAGGCAGATAGAAGTACGCCGCTTGCTCTTTATGGTGGTAGTCGGCCTGGTTCTTGGCTACCTTACGGGCTACTGGATCATCAGTCAGTGGGTAGTCAGCCTGCTGTTTATTGGCTGGATGTTATCCAAACTATACGGCCTGCAAAACTGGCTGGACAATGATCAGGATGCTGAGGCAATGCCTGACAGCGATGGTGTCTGGGAGCAAATAACTTATACCGCACACCGTACCCAGCGAAAATATGAACAGCATAAACAAAGCCAGCAAGACCTGTTATTACGCTTTAATAATATTATGGCTGCCCTGCCTGATGCGAAAATTCTGCTGAACTCAGAACACATTATTCAATGGTCAAACCAGGCAGCGCTGGAGTTACTCGGGATTGACCCTACGCACGATGTCGGCCAGCGGGTCGACAACCTGATCAGAAAAAAGAAATTCACTAAGCTACTCAATAACCCAAAGAAACAAGGTAAGACACTTCGCCTCGAATCACCGCATGATGCAAGTATCTCGCTCAGCATCCGATTGCTACCGGTGCAACCGGGCCTTTACTTACTGAGTGCGCGCAATATTAGCCAGCAGATTCACCTGAACGATATGAGACGCGCCTTTATCGCCAATGCCTCCCATGAACTGCGCACACCGCTCACCGTTTTATCCGGCTACCTTGAGCTGTTTGATGATGACCCTGAATTACCTGAACACCTGAAACCGGCTATTGAGCAGGCAAGAACACAAGGTGTGCGTATGCAACAGATCATCAGCGATATGCTGAAACTCTCGCAATTAGAAAACAGCGAACGTAATGTATCGACTGAAAGCACAATTGATATTCCTGCCATCATTAACAGCACGGCAACCGCACTGCAAAAAACCATTGCAGCGGATTCACATACACTCACCCTTGCTATTGATGAGTCGATTAAGATCAGGGGCGTAGAAAAAGACATCACCAGTGTGATCACTAACTTACTGGAAAACGCCATTAA
>CACVAV010000088.1 GCA_902727945.1 uncultured Thiotrichaceae bacterium
CGTTAATCTAAATCTGTACCGCTGATATGAAAATGTTTAAGCTATCCGGACTTATTGAGTGTTTTGGAGCGGAGATATGTTTGAACAGGCAGTTTGCTGGATTAATGGTGAAATTACTCCGGCAGCAGAGGCTAAGGTTTCGGTATTTGATCATGGTTTTTTGTACGGCGATGGCGTCTTTGAAGGCCTGAGGTTTTATAATAGTCGCGTATTTCGTTTGCCATTACACCTGAAGCGTCTGCACCGTTCTGCTGCTGCATTGCAATTGAATATTACCTTGTCGGATGCCGAGATAGCGCAGGCCCTGAGTGATGTCATCGCTGCTTCTCCGCTGACGGAAGGCTACCTGCGTTTGATTGTGACACGTGGTGTGGGTGTGTTGGGTATTAATCCGGCCGGTTGTTCACAACCCGGTTTTATTATTATTGCTGACCAATTGAAAATGGTGAGTGATGAGGAGCGTAGCAAAGGTGTGCGGGCGATTATTACTTCGACACGTCGCATGCCACCGGATCGTCTGGATTCCCGTATCAAAAGCCTGAACTATCTGAATGCGATTATGGCGCGGATGGAAGCTAATTTTGCCGGCGTGGAAGAGGGCATCTTACTCAATGATCGCGGTAATGTGGCGGAGGGCACGGCGGATAATTTATTTGTGATGCAGGATGGGGAATTATTAACTCCACCCGCCACCGAAGGTGCATTGGCGGGAATCACCCGTGCGACAGTATTGGAGCTGGCAGGAAAAATCGGAATTCCGGCGCGTGAGGCGATTCTGACGCCGTATGATTTGTATATTGCGGATGAGTGTTTTCTGACCGGAACCGGTGCTAAATTGATTCCGGTACGTGAAATTGACGGACGTAAAATAGCTAACTGTCCGGGTGACGCTTATCAGCGTTTAACGGTGGCGTTTACAGAGCTGGTTGAGCAGGAAACGAATGCACAGTGTGTTAATCTGCCAGCGTAAGCGTGGTAACTGGCTGTTGCAAAGGACAGCCAGTTTATAAAGCTTTTACAGATTTTCGTCCGGAATGTCGTCGAGGTGTTTATCGATCCATTCACTGACAATACCAGGTTTGTGCTGCCGGATTTCTTCCCGTGTCAGGCCTTTTAATTCATGTGGAAACACCAGCCACTCATCCGTTTCATACACGTAGTAATCGGGGGTAATGTCCGTCTGATTTTTACTGGGTTTGTAGTAAGGTGTGGCGATGCGGATGTCGTGCGGGGTATTTTTCCGTGAACGTTCTTTTATTCTGTCCAGTGCGGCTTTGACGCTGTTGCCTGTATCAAATACATCATCAACAATCAGTAGAGAGTCTTCCGCATTGATATTTTTGGTCAGGTATTCCAGTCCGTGTACGCGAACTTTGTCACGGACTTTATTTAAGCCACTGTAATACGAGGTGCGTATGGCAATGTGGTCGGTGCTGAAGTTGAGGTATTCGTAAAATTCCTGAATGGCGATGCCAACGGGTGTGCCACCGCGCCAGATAGCTACAATAAAGTCCGGCTTAAATCCACTTTCAAAGATTTTCTGCGCCAGTAATAAAGAGCTGTCCATCAGATCCTGTGGACTCAGGTATGTTTTTACGATGTCGGACACACTAATCACCCATAAACAAATAAATCAGGACGTTAGCATTATTCAGCTGATTTCTCTATGCAGGT
>CACVAV010000089.1 GCA_902727945.1 uncultured Thiotrichaceae bacterium
GAACTGGCGACCGTGCCATCAATCCGGTCTTTTATTCCCGCCAGCAAATCAATAAAGTGGTTCGCTGTTGAACCGGTTCCGATACCGATAACTCCGCCATTTTCTACATAATCGAGCGCAGCTTCCGCCGCCGCTTTCTTCATTTGATCCTGATTCATACCTGGCACCGTGATGTCGTTGAAAAATTTGCCTTATACTATGCAGCATAGCTGAGGTTTTCAATCTACAAGGAGAGTTATATAAAATTCTGTAATTTTTGGTAACGTAGTACATGCTTCCCAACCTAATGAAATAAGACCAGCTCATGCACACAACAGAAAAATCACTGATTGAACGTATTTTAACCGCCAGAGTCTACGATGTAGCAATCGAAACCCCACTGGATAAAGCCAGAAATTTAAGTGAACGCCTCAACAACCACGTCCACCTGAAACGTGAAGATTTACAGCCGGTTTTCTCCTTCAAAATCCGGGGAGCATTTAACAAATTATTCCACTTAAGTGAAGCAGAGCGTAGTAAAGGTGTGGTCGCTGCCTCGGCAGGTAATCATGCTCAGGGAATCGCGTTGGCGGGTAGCACATTAGGCATTGAAACCACCATTGTTATGCCAACTGTTACGCCTGACATTAAAATTAAAGCCGTGCAAGCCTTTGGTGGCAAGGCGATTATTCATGGCGATTCATTCGATGAAGCCTATGCGTATGCACGTGAACTAGAAGAAAAACAAGGCATGGTCTTTGCTCATCCTTTTGATGATTTCGATGTTATCGCGGGTCAGGGCACGATTGGCATGGAAATCCTCCGCCAGCATCCCACGCCACCGGATGCTATTTTTATCGCTATCGGTGGTGGTGGTCTCATCTCCGGCGTTGGCAGCTACATAAAATATCTGTACCCGAATACCAAAATCATCGGCGTGGAACATGAAGAGGCACCTACCATGTACATGGCATTGAAAGAAGGTGAGCGAGTCATTTTACCGAGGGTTGGCACTTTTGCTGATGGCACCGCCGTCAAACAGGTGGGGGAAAAGACCTTCGCAATTGCCCGCCACATTGTTGATGAGGTCATTCTGGTCAGCACAGACGAAACTTGTGCCGCTATCAAGGATGTATTTGAAGACACCCGCACCTTGCTTGAACCTGCGGGTGCATTAGGTGTTGCTGGCCTGAAAAAATATATCACCGAGCACAATTGGCAGGATAAAGACATCGTCACCATTACCTGCGGTGCCAACATCAACTTTGACCGGATGCGCCACGTCGCTGAGCGAGCAGAGTTAGGCGAAGGCCGTGAAGTTTTACTCGCTGTGACCATTCCCGAACAACCCGGTAGTTTCCGGCAATTTTGCCGGTCTATCGGCAACCGCTCTATTTCCGAATTCAACTACCGACACTCAGGGTCACATCAAGCTAAGGTCTTTGCCGGTGTCAAAATATCCGGTGGCCAAACGGAAAGAGAAAACCTGCTGAACGATCTGCAAGCACAACACTATTCGTTTATCGATATGAGCAATAATGAAGTCGCAAAAATCCATCTACGCTACATGGTAGGTGGCCATGGACAAGGTGTAGAGAATGAATTGTTATACCGGTTTATGTTTCCGGAACGTCCTGGTGCACTACTGCATTTCCTGACCAGCATGGGCGAAGGCTGGGATATTAGTTT
>CACVAV010000090.1 GCA_902727945.1 uncultured Thiotrichaceae bacterium
TCCAGTACATTCGTAATTTCATCCAGGTGCGCCATCAGGCGATCCAGTTCCTCATCAACATCCAGCCGCTGAGCTAACATAACCAGCTCTTGTTCCAGCCGGTTGTTATCAGGCGTGATGTCCAGGTCTTCAATGCGCTTATTGATTTTTTCACGGATGCCTTTAACAATTTCGGGGCGGCGCTTGCGGATCCGTACGATAATTTCGGCAATCTGGTCACAGCGCTGATCAATGAACTCGCCTAATCTAGCACCTTCACGTTCACGGGTAGCCAGCAAGTCATCCAGCGCATCAGCCAGTAAATCCGTGGCTTGTTCCGCCAGCAATGCTAAGTCAGGTGGTGTGTCTTGCGTAACGCCGGGCCACCGCAGGATATCAACCGCTTTCAACGGATCAGGCGCATCCGTAATCGCTTCAATCTGGCGGCAGGCAATAATCAAAGCACGTGCTAAAGGTTCATTGATTACAATTGAGGTGTCTTCGCCTACGCCAGAAGTATAACGCAGTGATGCTTCCAGCTTGCCACGTTGTAACCTGTTCTGGATAGATTGACGAAAGGCATTTTCCTGTGCACGGAACTCTTCCGGAAGACGGATGCTGACATCCAGGTAGCGGTGATTGACAGTGCGGATTTCCCAGCTAAGTTTGCCCTGAGGGGTGCTGGATTCACAATGTGCAAAGGCTGTCATACTACGGATCATGCGGCTATTCCTGATTATTACTTAAAAATCTCAGTGAGATAGTAGAGTATTTAGTTCAATAGGTCATTGTTTTGTCGTGGCACAGCACCAGATTTCCACAGTTTTTATACCATTAAGGAGCAATTGATCACGCAGCGTCTTGCATGTCGCACCAGTTGTTAATACATCATCGAATAGTGCGACATGTTGGTAAGGTATTGTTTGGTTAATAGTGAAGGCGTATTGCATATTTGCTGCCCGTTGTACGGCTCGCAAGGTTTTTTGTTCCCTGGTATCCCGGTTCCTTGCAATGGCATGGTTGAGTAATGGAATATTGAGTTGGTGTGCCAGCGGGCGTACTAATTCAATGGCTTGATTAAAGCCCCGGCTTCTCAAACGTGCATGATGCAGTGGGATGGGGATAATGGCTTGTGGTGGCTTTTGTATACGTGGAGTCAGGTTTTCTGCTAGTAAGTCAGCTAGTATTTTTAGTTTATCCAGTTGTTTGCCTGTTTTTCCGGCCAGAATATATTCACTGATGGGTGACTCATAGTAAAAGGCGCTGAGTTCGCCCACTGTTTCGCCAGGTCCTGTTGTCCATGGCAGTTCCGTCTTGCATTGTGCGCAAATAGGGACAGTGCGCTCAGTAGCAGGCAACAGGCAAAAGGCACAGGTGCCGCTTTTGTGGTGGAATATGGCTTGCCGGATCACCTTGGGTACTTTAAACATGAGGTGCCGGTTGGTGTTGGATCGCCTGAAAAATTCTTGGAAAGGTGCTGACGATTCCGGCTATTGCGCCATACCAGTGTGCCTGATGAATAACAGGCGCTTCGATTAAGGACTGGCTGAGCTGTTCAGTAGGTGTGAAAGCATCCATGAGCATTTTGCCAATTACCAGCATCAGCAGGGCAGAACCATAGACTTTTTCACTTTCAATCACCAGAACAATGCCTCCGGCGAGGAACAGGCCGTATTGGATGCCGGAAAAGCCCGCATACCATATGATCTGCGGATTGAACAGGAATAGCCCGATCCCGACGATAAATGCGCAGAAGATAATGGAGAAAATAAGAAATTTAAGGCGCTGGGTTTGCCCGCAAAGTAGCAGGAAAACCCAGAATCCGGCAAGGTTAAGTGCCAGATGAGTGATGTTGGTGTGTACAAAATTTCCGGTCCATAGTCGCCACGCTTCCCCCGCCAGTATTGACTCCCGCTGATATAATAGGTTGGGTTGCACTGACTGTAGTGCCAACATTAGCAGGCTAAAACCAATGGCAAAAAACAGTAGCGGGCGCGGAATCAAGGGTGTGCTATTCATAATAGGTATGGTTGCAAGTTTGGAACATTATGCCATCATATTAAGTCAAACTTTTGTCTTAAAGACAGGACGGTATTTTTACATGAAAAACATGGCTACAAAGCGCAGGCGTGCTACCGGTTACACGCTGATGGAATTGTTGATTGTTATTACCATTATTGGTGTGCTGTTGGGTATCGCGGTAGTCAACTTGCAGGGTACGCCGAATGAAGCACGGATTGCTGCTGCGAGCCAGGAAATCCGTACGATGGGCACAGCGCTTGATTTGTATAGCATGCACAATGCCCGTTATCCAACGACTGAGCAAGGCTTGAAAGCATTGGTTGAAAAACCCTCTGATGCCAAGCGCTTCCAGAAAGGTGGCTACCTGAAGGGTAAAAACGTGCCTAAAGACCCTTGGGATAATCCTTATGTCTACAATGTGCCGGGACGTTCAGGCGAATTTGAGGTCTATAGTCTCGGGCCGGACGGACGAGAGAGTGATGATGATATCGGCAGTTGGATGCTTGAATAACATCAGAACTTACCCCGTCTCTTTGGGTGCTATGCGCTCCGGCAGGGGTTATACGCTGCTGGAGTTGTTGATTGTCATCGTCATAATCGCGGTCTTATCGTCGGTGGCTACTATGTCGCTGACCGGATTGGGCGGTGATCCGGCTGAAAAAGCAATGAAACAACTACGTTTTGATATCGAATTATTGGGTAATGAGGCGATTATACGTTCTGAGCCGCTGGCGCTGGGATTTTATGATCAGGGCTACGCCTTTTTTAACAGGCCGGAAGATGAAGACGGTAATATCAGTGAAGCGTGGGAA
Source organism: uncultured Thiotrichaceae bacterium (assembly GCA_902727945.1). Taxonomy (GTDB): domain Bacteria; phylum Pseudomonadota; class Gammaproteobacteria; order Thiotrichales; family Thiotrichaceae; genus Thiolinea. The sequence goes on from CACVAV010000090.1 coordinate 2,814, forward strand.
CTGATTACAGAAGATCGCCTGCTCAAACTGCAGAAGTTCGATGATGCATTTGACCATCAGATATTTGCCAGAGGCGAGCCATTATTGCTGTCTGGTGAGGATTCGCTTGAGCCGCAGATTTATGCGATGCCGACCGGCGAAATTACCCCCTTTGAATACCAGTTAACTGATACCTCCACTGACAATGTCTGGGATGCAAAATTTGATGCTTTAGGGCGTTTTATCGAACCTGATGAGGCAAACGATAGCGCGGATAAAGCTTTATGAGTAAGAAAGGTGGGCGTAATAACAAAGGCTTTAGCCTTATTGAAGTCATGTTTGCTTTGTTTCTCATTGTCATGGTGATTGGGATTGCGACTGAAGTAGCCGGTAACTCTGTGCGTAATGTGACCAGTCTTAAAGAGTCGACCTTTGCCCGTTGGGTGGGTTTAAATCAACTGGATATGTACAAGATTGAAGTGGCCCAGGGAACCCGCACTGTGGGTGTGGGTTTTGATGAAGGTGAGTCAGAAATGGGCAATATGCAGTGGCGCTGGGTACGTGAGGTGGGTGGTTCCAGTTCGGCTGATTTATTGGAAATGAAAGTGTCGGTCTACCGTGAGTCGGACAGTAGTGATGATGATCCGGTCATTACTGTGAAAGGGTATATAGCGCCACCTGACCTCTGAATTTAATGTTTATCACAATGTGCCGTTCAAAAGTCAGTAGTAGCACCTGATACTTGGTAGTCATCCATGATCTATTCCTTGTGGGGTATATCACGTGTTCCTTGCCATAATTAGTAGGCATCTGACTAGAATTTGAGGCATTTAGACGATATAGTTCTTTCGCTAGGATGAAGTCCGTCGTCTTCGAGGAAATTCCGTACCATGATAAATAAAAATTTTGCTGCAGGTTCTCTGTTGGCAATCTGCTGTTTGTTGGCTTCACCTTTGGTGAGTTCTGCCGAAATTATTCCAGTGGAGCTTTCTGAATCAGTTTCACAAACTGTTTTGGGTAGCTCTGTTATTCCTTACAAAGAAGTGACATTGTCTGCTCAGATTCCCGGCGTGGTGAGATCTGTCTCCGGTGAAGTGGGTGATAGTTTTCAGCAGGGTGCTCAGTTGGCACAGGTGGATGAATCTCAGCTAATGGCCAAGCGTAATGCCATTCTGGCGCAGATCCAGACAGCTCAGTCCATTTTGCAGCGTTCTGAAGCACAATATCGTCGTGAAGTCGTTTCACCGCGTAGTAAGGATATTGGTGCTATGCCGGGATTTGGTATGCCATCCATGATGGATAACTTTATTACACGTCCGATGGCTGATGCCCTGATGAATAATTATGATTCTGATGTCGGGCGTTATACTGATCTGGTCACCAGTGCCAGCGGTGTGTCACAGGCGAAAAGTGCATTACAACAGGCGCAATCTGAGTTGCAGGGGATCGATGCTGCACTACAAAACTCAAAAAGTATTGCGCCGTTTGAAGGCATCATTATGGAAAAAATGGTTGAGGTGGGCGATACCGTCCAGCCTGGCCAACCCTTGGTGCGCTATGGTTTTGTGAAATTCAAGCGTCTTCAGGCTGATGTGCCCTCTGGTCTGGTGAGTCATCTGAGAGAAGACATGGTCGTTCCGGTAAAGATTAATGGCCGGACTGATAGCATGGCGAAAGTCTCTCAGATCTATCCGGTAGCGGACCCGGAGCGTCATACCGTGACCGTTAAGTTTGATTTGCCGGTGGATGTTGCTGCTTCTCCCGGTATGTATGCTCAGGTTTATGTGCCGGATGCACAAGGTTCAACAGGTTCTGTTGTGATTCCTAAATCAGCATTGTTAAGCGGGCGCAGTCTGCCCAGTGTACTGGTTGTTGAAAATGATACATCTTCATTACGTTTAGTCAGGCTAGGTGCTGAACATAACGGTGGTATGGTTGAGGTGCTTACCGGTTTAAAAGCGGGCGCACGTATCATCGATAGTCCGCCGTCCAATGCGACTTCCGGGTGGATGCCCGAGGCGCAGTAAAGCTACCTATTAACCTATGATGAGCCTGTTACGTTATGAATGAATCGAACCAGAATAATTCCAACGCATCGCATAAGCTGGGGTTGGCGGGACAGACAGCACAAGCCTTTATAGTTTCACCGCTATCCCTGCTGTTGTTACTTTCTTTTCTGTTTATTGGTGCGTTAGGTTTAATGATTACGCCCCGGCAGGAAGACCCGCAAATTTCCGTGCCGATGGCTGATGTCTTTGTGCGCTATGCCGGTGCTTCTGCTGAGGAAGTTGAGGCGATTGTTGCCCGGCCGCTGGAAGGTTTGATGTCGGAAATGACCGGCGTCAAACACGTCTATTCCGCGTCTATGCGGGGTGAGGCAATGATTACTGTCCAGTTTGAAGTGGGACAGGATCTGGAAACCTCATTATTTAAACTCTACGATAAGCTGGCATCGAATCTTGATAATATGCCAATGGGTATATCACAGCCGTTGGTCAAACCCAAAGGTGTAGATGATGTGCCGGTAGTCACCGTGACGCTTTGGTCTAACGAAGTGGATGACGCATCATTGCGGTTGGTGGGTTTAGAGGTTTTACAGGAATTACGCGAAGTACCGAATACCAGCCAGAGCTTTATTGTTGACGGGCGGCGTGATGAGGTGCGTGTTGAAATTATGCCGGAGCGGCTCGCCACTTATGGTGTGTCGCTGGATCAGGTGGCTTCGGCGGTTAAACTGGCCAATAGTGAACGTAGTACCGGTGATGTGGAACCCAGTAATCTGATTTACAATGTTTACAGTGGTTCCTTTCTGAAGTCAGCTGCAGATATTAAGCGCCTGATGGTGGCTGTCATCGATGGTCGCCCGGTCTATGTGCGCGATGTGGCCAAAGTAGTGGAAGGGCCGAGTGAAGCTTCACGTATGGTCGGCTATTACACCGGTAATGAAGCGGTTGTCGAAGAAAAAGCCAATAATGCGGCTGCGGTGACATTAGCCATTGCTAAAAAACATGGCACAAACGGTGTTGAGGTGGCTGAGGCTATTCTGAATCGTTTGGACGGTCTGAAGGGGCAGCTGATTCCGGATAATATACAGGTTTCAGTCACACGGGATTACGGTAAGTCAGCCAAAGAGAAAGTAAACGCACTGATGATGAAACTGTTTATCGCGACGATGATTGTTGCGGTGTTGGTGTGGCTGGCTTTGGGCTGGCGTGCCTCGGCGGTGGTGCTTCTGGTTATTCCTTCTGTTATCACCACTACCGTCTTTGCAGCCTGGGCCTTTGGTATGACCATTGACCGGGTCAGTTTGTTTGCACTGATTTTCTCGATTGGTATTTTGGTCGATGATGCCATCGTGGTGGTGGAAAATATTTACCGGCGCTGGTTGTTGGCGGGTAGCCAGGCGTTGGATATTGCGGTTGATGCGGTACGTGAGGTGGGTAACCCGACTATTCTGGCGACTGCTACCGTTATTGCTGCTTTGTTACCGATGGGTTTTGTCAGTGGCATGATGGGGCCGTACATGATGCCGATTCCGGTACTGGGTTCGGTGGCCATGATCATTTCCTTGTTTGCGGCATTTGCTTTTACGCCCTGGCTGACCAATGCATGGAAGCCCAGTCTGGAAAAGCTGAATGCGGATGCTGAAAAAGAGCACAAGCAATCTGAGCGTATGGAGAGGTTTTTCCGGGCGATTATTATCCCGCTGTCCACACAAGCTAGCAAAGGTTATGCATTCTTATTGGCGATTATTGTCAGCTTCTTCCTATTGTTGACCTTGTTCTACCCGCTGAAAGCTGTGCCGGTCAAAATGCTGCCGCTGGATAATAAATCTGAGTTCAATGTGGTAGTGAATATGCCGGAAGGCACTGCATTGCCGGTAATTGCTAATGTAATGCATGAATTGGCGACAGAGCTTCAGGCTTTTCCTGAGGTGCTTGATTTACAGTCATACTCCGGCACGGCTTCGCCTTTCAATTTCAACGGTCTGGTGCGTCACTATTATTTGCGTCAACAGCCCTGGCAGGGCGACATTCAGGTGCAGTTGACGGAGAATTCCGCGCGAAGTCGTAGCAGTCACGAAATTGCAGTGGCGGCGCGTGAGTTACTGACACCGATTGCAGCGGCATCAAATGCGCGGATTCAGGTGGTGGAAATGCCACCCGGGCCGCCTGTATTACAAACAGTAGTCGCTGAAATTTACAACCCTGATCCGGAGGTAAGGCGTCAGGTAGCGGCAGATATGACCGAATTTTTCCGTCAGGCTGAAAACCTCAGTGATGTAGATAATCTCATGGAAGAAGACTATGAGATGTTACGTTTCGTTGTTGATACAGATAAAGCGCAGCGTAATGGTATTTCTGTTGAAGATGTAAATCGTTCGTTGGAAATGGCGATGGGTGGTTTTGTATTGGGTGATATTAAGCGTAATGCGCTGATTGATCCTACCCGGATTATCCTTCAGGTTCCGTTGAGTGCCCGTTCGCAAATTATGCGTTTAGTGCAGTTGCCAGTGGCTAATCAACAGGGGCGTTCTATATCTCTGTCTGAGTTGGGTTCTTTCAAGCGTGAGCCACAAGATAAACCTATTTTCCATAAGGACATGAACCCGGTTGAATTTGTAACGGCAGAAGGTGTGGGTCGTCTTGCTGCGCCGGTTTATGGGCAGAAGCAGGTTGAAGCATTATTGCAAAGTGCCAATGATGGTGAAGGTTATAAAGCACCTGATGGCACCGCGTTAACGGGTGGGCATTGGTTTGGCGCTCCGGCTAATGTGGGGCTGACTACCGCATTTGAGTGGGGCGGTGAGTGGACAGTAACTTTTGAGACTTTCCGTGATATGGGCATTGCCTTTGGTGCTGCCTTGGTACTCATTTACATGTTGATTGTGGCGCAGTTCGGTAACTTTACCTTACCCGCCATTATCATGGCGCCGATTCCGTTAACGTTGATTGGAATTATTCCGGGGCATTGGCTCATGGGTGCAGAATTCACGGCAACATCAATGATCGGCTTTATCGCATTGGCTGGTATAATTGTACGGAATTCGATTTTGCTGGTTGATTTTGCGCGCGAGGCTGTTAGAAACGAGGGTGTGTCGGCGACTGAAGCGGTTATTCGTTCCTGTGAAGCGCGTACCCGCCCGATTTTGATTACTGCGCTGGCATTATTGGGCGGATCGATGGTGATTCTGTCCGATCCGATTTTCCAGGGCATGGCTGTCTCGTTGATTTTTGGTGGTGCCGTTTCAACATTACTCACCTTGTTGGTTATCCCATTGGGTTGTATTAGTGCCGGAAACTCATTACGCGGTGAAGCTTATGATGATCCCGATCCGGATACTGACGGTGGTGGAGCAGGAAATTATGTGCCCGGTTCGGCTACGGAAAGTACAAAAAAGAAATTAACTATTGGTAAAGTTGTTAAAAATACGGCAGTCTTCTCTTGGATGTATGTTATTGCATTGTTGACGAGCTTTAAAGATGGTGTGGCGGATTTAGGTCAGGCAGGGTTAAAATGGCGGAGAAAACGTGCCAATGCCGGCAAGCAGTTCAGAGCTGAGCAAAAAGCTCAGACAACTGCTAGGCTTTATGAGGATCTGCCAAAAGCACCGGCTGAGCCGGAAACTAAGGCAGTAGTGGTTAGCCCGCCTGAAGCAGAAGCAACGGTACCAGCGGTGGAAAAAACAGATACAATAGAAGAAGATAATGATGAAGTCGTTGAGCATAAAAAACCTGTCAAACCTGCAAAGCGTCGGGGCATTAAACTCAAAAAGGACATTTAATTATAAGGAGTCCATGAAATGAAAATTTTTAATAAAAAGGTTTTAACTCTGGCGGTTGTTTCTGTACTGACCTCCGGTACAGCGGTAATGGCCGGAACGTTACAGGCAAATGAGCAGGCACTTGATTTGCCGCCATCGCCTCCGGGGCCATATGCAAAAATACAAGCCGAACCGGGTAGTGCT
>CACVAV010000091.1 GCA_902727945.1 uncultured Thiotrichaceae bacterium
CCCAATGGCTGCTGAGTAACCAGACTGTAAGGCCCGGTTGAACGCGCATGCATTTTGTCATCAACCAAGTGATTCAGTTTTAGCATGTGCATGTAACCAACAGTTACATCACGCTCAAACGACTCACCGGTACGACCATCATACAAACGGGTCTGACCCGATCTTGGCAAACCAGCCAATTCCAACATGTCTTTGATCTCAGATTCAAACGCACCATCAAACACCTGAGTAGCCATTGGCACACCGCGACGTAGATTGCCCGCCATTTCAATCACTTCAGCGTCTGACATTTCAGAAATATCACCCTGATCCGGATTACCACCCTTCTCATAGATATCAGTCAGAAATTTACGCATGTCGTCGACTTCAGCCTTGGTATCAATCATCCGGCCAATCTTAGCGCCCAAACCTTTAGCAGCCCAGCCCAAATGAGTTTCCAGCACCTGACCTACGTTCATCCGCGACGGAACACCCAGAGGATTCAATACGATATCAACCGGCTGACCATTCTCCAGATAAGGCATATCTTCAATCGGAACAATGCGTGAAACCACACCTTTGTTACCGTGACGGCCCGCCATCTTATCACCCGGCTGCATGCGACGTTTAACCGCAACATACACCTTGACCATCTTCAGCACACCTGGTGCCAAATCGTCACCAGCAGTCAACTTATCACGCTGCTTCTGCAAACGGACTTCGTATTCCTTTTTCTTCTCTGACAACTGAGTAGCCAGTAGCTCAAGCTGCTCATTCAGTGATTCATCGCTCATACGAACGGAGAACCACTCATGACGCATCAGGCCATCCAGGTAATTCTGGGTGACCTTAGAACCTGAAGCCAGACCTTCCGGCCCGCCATCAGCAGGCTGACCAACGATCATTCTGGCAACACGTTCAAACACATCGCCTTCATAAATCCGCAGCTCATCCAGCAAATCCTTACGGACTTTCTTCAGATCATCTTCCTGCACAGCTAGCGCACGGGCATCACGTTCCACACCATCACGGGTGAATACGCGTACATCGATAACAGTACCTTTCGTGCCTGTCCCAACACGTAAGGAGCTATCTTTTACATCAGACGCCTTCTCACCAAAAATGGCTCGCAACAGTTTTTCCTCCGGCGTCAGCTGACTTTCACCCTTAGGCGTCACCTTACCCACCAGAATATCACCCGACTCCACTTCAGCACCGACGTGAATAATTCCGCATTCATCCAGCTTAGAAAGCAGGCTCTCACTGACATTCGGAATATCAGCAGAAATCTCCTCAGGCCCCAGCTTAGTATCACGCGCCAGGCAGGACATTACTTCGATGTGAATCGTGGTAAAACGATCCTCTTCCACCACCCGCTCAGACAGCAGAATGGAATCCTCAAAGTTATAACCATTCCAGGGCATGAAGGCGATGAATATATTCTGCCCTAATGCCAGCTCACCTAAGTCAGTCGATGAACCATCGGCCAGCACGTCACCGCGCTCAATACGATCACCTACTTTTACAATCGGGCGCTGATTAATACAAGTGTTCTGATTTGAACGCATGTATTTAATGAGACTGTAGATATCAACACCTCCACTCTCATCAGCCTCATCATCATGCACACGCACAACAATACGGCCCGCATCCACCAAGTCGATCACACCACCACGTTTTGCAACAACAGCAGAACCGGAATCAACCGCAACGGCACGTTCCATTCCTGTACCAACAACAGCAGTTTCAGCACGCAAACACGGCACTGCCTGCCGTTGCATGTTCGACCCCATCAATGCACGGTTCGCGTCATCATGTTCAAGAAACGGAATCAATGATGCCGCCACCGATACAATCTGCTTAGGTGAAACATCCATGTACTGGACTTTGTCGTTAGGCATCATCGTCGATTCATTGCGATGACGGCAAACCACAAACTCATCAGTGAAATTACCAGCCTCACCTAACATGGCATTTGCCTGAGCGATCACATACTGCGACTCTTCAATAGCCGACAAGTAATCAATTTCACTGGATACCTTGCCATCGATAACGCGACGATAAGGCGTTTCCAGGAAACCATAATCGTTGGTGCGCGCATAAACAGACAGCGAGTTAATCAGTCCGATATTCGGGCCTTCAGGTGTTTCGATAGGACAGACACGACCATAATGCGTCGTATGTACATCGCGCACCTCAAAACCAGCACGTTCACGTGTCAGACCACCCGGGCCTAACGCAGAAATACGGCGCTTATGCGTCACTTCTGACAACGGGTTATTCTGATCCATAAACTGAGACAGCTGACTGGAACCAAAAAACTCTTTAATCGCAGCAGAGACAGGCTTGGAATTCACCAATTCCTGTGGCATCAGGCCTTCACTTTCAGCCATAGTAAGGCGCTCTTTAACCGCACGCTCGACACGAACCAGGCCGATGCGGAAGGCATTTTCAGCCATTTCACCCACACTACGGATACGGCGATTACCCAGATGATCAATATCATCAATGTCATCACGACCATCACGAATATCAATCAACTTACGCAGCACTTCCAGAATATCATCCTGATCCAGCGTACCTTCGCCCGTTGACGCTTCACGACCCAAACGACGATTGAACTTCATCCGCCCCACAGCAGAGAGATCGTAACGCTCTGACGAGAAGAACAGGTTATTAAACAAATTTTCAGCAGATTCTTTAGTAGGCGGCTCACCCGGACGCATCATCCGGTAGATCTCAACTTGTGCTTCCAACTTAGAACGGGTCGGATCAATGTTCAATGTATTGGAAACAAACGGCCCACGATCCAGCTCATTGGTATACAGAATATCAAACTGAGTAATCGCGTTATCCCGTAACTTCTCAATCAACTCATCAGTCAGCTCAGCATTCGCCTCAGCAATCAACTCACCGGTAGAGGTATCGACCACATTATGACCCAGCACTTTGCCGTTCATATAATCCTGCGGTACATTAAGCTTTTTCAGGCCACTTTTTTCCAGCGCACGAATGTGCTTTGCAGTAACGCGACGACCAGTCTCGACCAGCACCTCGCCATCCAGCGTAATATCGAATGAGGCCAACTCACCGCGCAGACGCTCAGGCACCAAGTCAATTTCAATGCTTTCTAATTCTAAATGAACGCCAATCTTGTCGAAGAAATAATCCAGAATACCTTCGTTATCCATACCCAGTGCACGAAGCAAAATGGTGGATGCCAGCTTACGACGACGGTCAATCCGCACGAAAACGCTGTCTTTAGGATCAAACTCAAAATCCAACCATGAACCACGGTAAGGAATGACACGCGCACTGTGCAATAGTTTGCCAGCGGTATTCGACTTACCTTTATCATGCTCAAAGAATACACCCGGCGAACGATGCAACTGAGATACAATGACCCGCTCAGTACCATTAATAACAAAAGTACCTTTGTCGGTCATCAATGGCAGCTCACCCAGGTAAACATCCTGCTCTTTGATGTACTTAACTACTTTTGCATCTACCGGCGCTTCTTTATCATGAATAACCAGACGCAATTTTACACGCAGCGATGCAGCGTAAGTCAGACCGCGCAGCTGACATTCATAGACGTCAAAGTCAGGCTCTGCTAACTTGTAGTCAACGTAGTCAAGCGACACATAATTGTTGTAGCTGATAATCGGGAAAACCGAAGAAAATGCGGCGTGAAGACCAGCTTGTCTACGCTCTTCAACCGGCTTATCCAGCTGCAGGAAATTCCGGTAGGATTCCAGCTGAATTGTTAACAGGTCAGGTACTTCCAGAATCTGCTTACGCTTACCAAAATCTTTGCGGATTCGTTTCTTCTCGGTATAACTTAGTCCCATCGTGCTTCCTCACCTGGAATCAAATATATCTACGGGCATTCAGCAGTAGACTGAAGCCTCTATGCAACTTTGTCTTTTTAATGTCTGACAAGCGACAAAAGGCCGACAGTGTAAAACACTGCCAGCCTCGGGTTCATTACTGACTTTTAACAGCCCAGCAATGTAAAGTCAAGCTCAATCTTATTTGAGTTCAACTTCAGCACCAGCTTCTTCCAACTGCTTCTTGATATCTTCAGCTTCGTCTTTAGATGCACCTTCTTTAACAGCAGCAGGAGCACTTTCAACCATTGCTTTTGCTTCTTTAAGGCCCAGACCGGTGATAGCACGAACAGCTTTGATTGCAGCAATTTTATTGCTACCAGCGCCCTTCAGCATAACATCAAATTCAGTTTGCTCTTCAGCAGCAGCTGCATCGCCGGCAGCAGCAGGTGCAGCGGAAACTGCAGCAGCAGCGCTAACGCCAAATTTTTCTTCCATTGCAGAGATCAGGTCAACAATCTCCATTACAGTCATGCCAGAAATCGCTTCCAACATTTCGTCTTTAGTTACAGCCATGATAAATCTCCTAAAACCGAGTCACTCGATTTAAATATACAATTCTGCGCAACATGCAAAATATGCGCATTTAATTAACAAACAAAATTAGGCAGAAGCCTCTTTCTGGTCACGAACTGCAGCAAGTGTACGAACAAATTTGCCCGGAACTTCGTTAATAGTGCGAGCCAATTTATCCAGCGGCGCACGTAAAGTTCCAGCCAACATAGCCAATGCCTGGTCGCGCGTAGGCAACTTCGACAGACGCTCAAGCTCAGATGCAGGTAACATTTGCCCACCAACGGCAACAAATTTTACATCCAGCTTACTGTTCGCTTTGTCTTTGATGAATTCTTTAATCAGACGTGCTGCCGAGCCTGGGTCTTCCTGAGAAAACGCCAACATCAACGGCCCGGTCAAACCATCCTGGATACATTCAAAGTCTGTATCCCGAACAGCGATCTTCGCCAGATTATTCTTCACCACTCGCAGATAAACACCACTTTCACGCGCTTGTTTGCGCAAGGTAGTCATCTGATCAACGGTCAATCCACGGTATTCAGCTATCACCGCAGAATGAGCACTTGCAGCTATCGCAGACACTTCGGAGACAATCTGTTTTTTCTCGCTCAGTGTTAATGCCACGACATCTACTCCTGGTTCGGTGGTTTACACCACCGTTAAACAACATCTCAATCATCAAGATTAAGATGATGAAAACGGCGTACCACGAACCATTTAACTGACTCGGGTAACGCCATCTACGCAGGCTATTAAGTCAAATACAATAACTATTTAACTCCTGCGGTCTTTGACGACATACATCCTGTATATCTGGTGCTTCAGACTAATCAAATAAACGCTATTCAATCAATCTTTAGCGGCTTTCATCCTTGAAAACCTGATTGAGCATGACTGCTCAAAATTCTCATTTAGTATGACAAGGTAGACTGATCAACACCTACGCCCGGCCCCATGGTAGTAGACATAGAAATGCTTTTCAGGTAGATACCTTTTGCTGCAGAAGGCTTAGCTTTAACCAAGTCCGCAACTAGTGCATTCAGGTTCTGAACCAGTGCATCAGTATCAAAATCAACGTTACCGATACCACAATGGATGATGCCAGCCTTATCAGTACGATAACGTACCTGACCCGACTTAGCGTTCTTGACAGCCTCAGCAACATTCGGCGTCACCGTGCCTACTTTTGGATTCGGCATCAGACCACGAGGGCCTAAAACCTGACCCAACTGACCCACAACACGCATCGCATCAGGGCTGGCAATAACGACATCAAAGTCCATCATGCCACCTTTGATCTCAGCAGCCAGATCATCCATGCCAACAATATCAGCACCGGCTTCTTTGGCAGCTTCAACATTAGGCCCTTGCGTAAATACAGCGACTCGCACTGACTTACCGTTACCATTTGGCAACACAGTAGAACCACGTACAACCTGATCAGATTTACGAGGATCAACACCCAGATTCACACTCACATCGACGCTTTCAGTAAATTTTGAGAGTGGCAGAGACTTCAGCAGGTCAATAGCTTCAGAAACATCATAAGCTTTATCGAACTCAACTTTCTCAGCAGTTACTTTTTGACGCTTAGTTAACTTAGCCATTTACACACCCTCCACGTCGATACCCATACTACGGGCACTGCCCGCGATGGTACGAACAGCAGCATCAAGACTAGCGGCTGTCAAATCAGGCTCTTTTGTTTTAGCAATTTCTTCTAACTGCTCACGTGTCACTTTACCTACTTTCTCAGTATTCGGACGACCACTACCTGATTTCAACCCCAGAGACTTCTTCAACAGCACGGATGCCGGAGGCGTCTTGGTAATGAAGGTAAAGCTTTTATCACTATAAACAGTGATAACGACAGGAATTGGCAATCCCACTTCAACACTTTGTGTCGCTGCGTTGAATGCTTTACAGAATTCCATGATATTAACGCCATGCTGACCCAAAGCAGGACCAACAGGAGGACTTGGATTAGCTTTACCAGCTGGCACTTGCAGCTTGATATAACCACTAACTTTCTTAGCCATTTCAATTTACCTATAATTGGGTGCGAACGCCTTCCGGCTCCCCTTTAACTCGTTATCAGGTCTTACCGACCTGATAAAATTCCAACTCAACAGGCGTTGAGCGTCCAAAAATCTGTACAGCCACCAACATGCGACTTTTCTCGTAGTTAACTTCTTCAACTACGCCATTAAAATCTTTAAATGGCCCGTCTGTAACACGGACAACTTCACCCGCATCGAACAGCACTTTAGGCTTAGGCTTATCCACACCATCTTCAACACGCTGTAAGATAGCATCCACTTCTTTTTGTGTAATCGGAGCCGGCATATCCTTGGAACCACCGATAAAACCCATCACCCGATTAGTATCTTTCACCATATGCCAACTGGCATCATCCATGTCCATTTCAACTAACACATAGCCCGGAAAGAACTTTCGCTCACTGCGACGCTGCTGGCCTTCACGCATTTCGACCACTTCTTCAGTGGGAACAAGAATTTCACCGAAAGCATCTTCCATTTCAAAACGCGCAATGCGCTCATGCAAAGAACGCTTAACCTGCAGCTCATAGCCAGAAAAGGCCTGCACCACATACCAACGCTTAGCCATCAGCCACCTCCCAACAGAGATTTCACACCCCAGCCAAGTAGCATATCGACTAACCAAAGGAAGATCGTAAGAATGAAAACGATAACAAAGACCATCAGCGTGGTCTGCATGGTTTCAACACGGGTTGGCCAAACCATTTTTCGCACTTCAGTACGCGAATCCTGCATAAAGCTCATTAAACGCTTGCCGCTTGCAGATGTCAGCGCAATGTACGCAGCAACACCCATCACAGCCAGCAACCCAAGAACCCTATATAGCAAGGAAACAGGCTCACCCTGCCAATCAGCAAAGTAGTAAAAACCCGCAATACCCACAAACAACAAAACCAGTGCAACCACTAGTTTAATCGTATCAAGTGAATTTGTTTGTTGTTCGGCTTTTGTTGACATAATCTATCGAAAACCCATATACCGCTAAGACAACTTTATACAAAGCCGAAATCAGCTTGGGTTTTGTATAAAACCATCTTAAAAAAAGATGGCAGGCCAGGAGGGACTCGAACCCCCAACCGACGGTTTTGGAAACCGCAACTCTACCAATTGAGCTACTGGCCTAACAAACGAAAGAGCGAGAGTGTACGCACTCCCGCTCACTATTTCAATCTTGATCAGTAAAAATTATTTTACGACCTTAGCTACAACACCAGCACCAACAGTACGACCACCTTCACGAATTGCGAAACGTAAGCCTTCTTCCATTGCGATTGGCGCAATCAAAGTAACCACCATTTTAACGTTATCACCCGGCATAACCATCTCAATGCCTTCCGGCAGATCACAGGCACCCGTCACATCCGTCGTGCGGAAGTAAAACTGTGGGCGGTAACCATTAAAGAATGGTGTGTGGCGACCACCTTCGTCTTTTGACAGAATATAAACTTCTGCCTCAAATTCAGTGTGTGGCGTAATAGAACCTGTTTTACACAGAACCTGACCACGCTCAACGTCTTCACGCTTAGTACCACGTAATAACAGACCCACGTTATCACCTGCCTGACCTTGATCCAGCAGCTTACGGAACATTTCAACGCCGGTGACAGTACTCTTGACGGTATCTTTGATACCAACAATTTCCACTTCCTCACCTACTTTAATAATTCCACGCTCGATACGACCGGTTACTACCGTACCACGACCCGAGATAGAGAACACATCCTCAACCGGCATCAGGAAAGCACCATCGATAGCACGCTCAGGATCAGGAATATAAGTATCCAGTGCATCAATCAATTGCTGGATCGCAGGCTCACCAATAGGCGACTGATCACCTTCCAGCGCTTTCAGCGCAGAACCGTGAACAATGGGCGTATCATCGCCCGGAAATTCATAAATATCTAACAGTTCACGAATTTCCATTTCAACCAGTTCAAGCAGCTCCTCATCATCAACCATGTCACATTTATTCATGAACACAACGATGTACGGAACACCTACCTGACGGGACAACAGGATATGCTCACGCGTCTGAGGCATAGGGCCGTCAGCAGCAGAACAAACCAGAATAGCGCCATCCATCTGTGCCGCACCGGTAATCATGTTCTTCACATAATCAGCATGTCCCGGGCAATCAACGTGCGCGTAGTGACGGGTATCTGATTCGTATTCCACGTGAGACGTAGAAATCGTAATACCACGCTCTCTTTCTTCAGGGGCATTATCAATCTGGCTAAAATCTTTAGTGTCACCACCAAACTTCTTGCCCTGGACAATAGAGATTGCCGCCGTCAGTGTTGTCTTGCCGT
>CACVAV010000092.1 GCA_902727945.1 uncultured Thiotrichaceae bacterium
CCCTATGTGTCAGGATAGTTGTCATCCCTAAAAATTGACCACATTAGGCGGATTAGAGAAATCAAATGACACATTATTCATCCGAGCGCAAAGAGTCTGTTTTAAAAAAGCTGCTGCCCCCTCATAGCATGACCGTTGCAGCAGTTGCACGTGAAGAGGGCGTTTGCGAACAAACCCTTTATAATTGGCGTAATCAAGCCAAACAAGCAGGTCGTCCGGTGCCGGGAAAAACAAAACACAGTGATCAATGGTCAGCCGAATCAAAGCTGGCTGTTGTTATCGAAACAACGCCTTTGTCTGAGTCAGAATTGAGTCAGTATTGCCGTGAAAAGGGCCTTTATAGTGATCAGGTCAAAACATGGAAATCTGAATGTTTATCTGGCTTTCAAGTCAGTGCTGAGCAACGAAAACAGTCGGCCCGACAGGCTCAGGCCGATAAAGCTGAAATTAAAGATCTGAAACGTGACTTGCGCATCAAAGAAAAAGCCTTAGCGGAAACGGCTGCGCTATTGGTGCTTAGAAAAAAGCTCCATGCGTTCTGGGGGGAAGACAACGAGGTCAAATGACCTTTCTCCCAGAGCGCAAACAATTGATTGCTTTCATTCAGGAAGCTTACCAGAGTGGCTCACGCCTAAGGCCAGCCTGTGACGAAGCCGGTATTTGTGAGCGTACTTACCGCCGTTGGTTACACAAGGGTGAAGTACAGGAGGATCAACGTCCGGCCTGTGAACACTCCGAACCCGCTAATAAGCTGTCAGAACAGGAACGGGAGACTATTTTAGAAGTGTTTAATCAACCGGCCTATGCTGACCTGCCACCTACGCAGGTCGTGCCGCTATTGCTGGACGAGGGGATTTATCATGCCTCTGAATCCAGTTGCTATCGTATCTTGAAATCAGCTGAGCAGGTGAATCATCGCGGACGTGCTCAGCCCGCTGAAAAGCGGCATAAACCGACCAGCCAGGTGGCGACAAAAGCCAATGAATGTTGGTCGTGGGATATCACATACCTGCCTTCAACGGTCAAGGGTTTGTATTATTACCTGTATCTGTTTGAAGACATTTTCAGCCGTAAAATTGTGGGTGATGAGGTCTATGAGCAAGAGTGTGGGGAGTACGCTGCAAAGCTGGTGCAGCGTTGCATTTTAAAGGAAGGGTGCCTGAATCAACCACTGGTTTTGCACTCAGATAATGGTGCACCCATGAAGTCCCTGACGATGCGTGCCAAGCTGGAAGAGCTGGGTGTGGCTTCTTCTTATAGCCGCCCTCGTGTCAGCAATGACAACCCGTTTTCTGAAGCTTTGTTCAAGACACTGAAATACCGGCATCAGTGGCCCACCAAAGGGTTTAGTAGTCTGGAGGCTGCCAGAGAGTGGGTGCAGCACTTTGTGCACTGGTACAATCATGAGCATAAACACAGCAAGATTAACTTTGTCTCGCCGGCGGAACGTCATGCCGGATTGGATGTGGATATCCTTGCAAAACGTAAGCAGGTGCTGGAAGCAGCGAAGCAAGCTAATCCACTGCGCTGGTCAGGTGATGTCAGAAATTGCAAACCGGCAGGCCCGGTTACGTTGAACCCTGACAAGCCTGAAAATGTTGAGGTGAAAGATGCTGCATAAATAGTAAGCTAATAGTGACAACTATCTTGAAAAACACCG
>CACVAV010000093.1 GCA_902727945.1 uncultured Thiotrichaceae bacterium
GATGCGGGCATGCGCCAATTGTGGGCGACGGGATGGATGCATAACCGGGTGCGTATGATCGTTGCTTCCTTCCTGACTAAGAATTTGTTGATACCGTGGCAGGAAGGTGAAAGCTGGTTTCGCGATACACTGGTTGATGCGGATCTGGCGAGTAATACTATGGGCTGGCAATGGGTAGCCGGATGCGGGGCTGACGCGGCACCTTATTTCAGGATATTCAATCCGGTATTACAGAGTGAGAAGTTTGATAAATCAGGGGAGTATATCCGGCGTTGGGTGCCTGAATTACGTAACCTGACAGATAAAACCATTCACCAACCCTGGAAGTCAGACGCTAAAATCAATTACCCTCCGGCCATGACTGATTTAAAGGCCAGCAGAGTGCGGGCGCTGGAACGCTTCGGGGTCATTAAAAATGCAGCATCACCAGTCACACCGAAATAAGGCATACGTCAATGGAAACGATTTAGTCGGCGTAAGTAGCTGCCTGCGTTTGTCATAAGGCAAAGGCCTACATCACTACCACAGTCGGTCGATTAATGTAGTGACCCTGCGCATAATCTATGTCCATGTCTGTTAACAAATCCAAGATCTCTTTGGATTGAACATACTCAGCGACAGTCCTGAGGCCCATTGCGTGTGCCATTTGATTGATAGCCAGCACCAAAGTCCGGTCAATCGAATCAGAAACAATATCCCGTATAAACCGACCATCAATTTTCAGGTAGTCCACAGAAAATTGTTTCAGGTAACTCAGTGAACTCAAGCCGGTTCCAAAATCATCCAAAGCGAAGGAAACGCCCTGACTTTTCATTTCCGCTATAAACTGTTGTACCAATACCAGATTATTAATCGCCGCCGATTCCGTAATCTCAAAACAAACCTGACGGGGATTCACCTCATAAAGCCTGAGCAGTTTCCCAACCGTCACCAGAAAATGTTTATTGCTCAATGACTGACCGGAAAGATTAATTGAAACAAAGCAACCTTCCGGCAGATGACCAAACTTGTCATGGCTTAACGCATAGAACGTTCGCTCAATTATCTCAAGGTCAATTTTATTCATTAAATCGTATCGGGTCGCTGCCGGCATAAAACTATTTGGCAGAATCACCCCATTTTCTTCATCAATCAACCTGGCGAGCACTTCATAATGCGTGTGATCATTATCATTCGAAATTGCAGTGATGGCCTGGTAATAAATAACGATTTTCTTTTCTTCAAGCGCATGAAGAATTCTTGAAATCCAGGAAATCTCTCCCGTTCTTTTGGTAAATTCCTGATCACCATCCTGATAAAGCTCAACACCATTTCTTCCGGCTTTTTTAGCTGAATAACAGGCCAGATCAGCACAACTAACTACGGATTCAACACTTTTCACATGCTGGTCAATCATCATGACACCGATACTGACACCGACATTAAAATTATGACCCCCACGCAAAAACTCAAAACGCTTAATTGACTGACACAGTGCTTGTGATAACGCCATCACCTCATCAGCATCACAGTCGCGAAGTAAGATTCCGAATTCATCACCTCCCAACCTTGCCAACAATCCCCGGCCTCGTAGGTGTTTCCGGAGAATATCTGAAATCTCACACAGCAATTCATCACCCGCCGCATGACCACAGGTATCGTTCACCAGCT
>CACVAV010000094.1 GCA_902727945.1 uncultured Thiotrichaceae bacterium
CACATGGCTAATATGCTCAACCTAAGCAATATTTTGTTACAGGAAGGCGACAACATCAGTTCATTTGAAGCATTGAAAACCGCCATTCAACGCCAGGCGCTGGAGACCGGCAGTATCTTTTTTCAGGTCGATATTGAACCACCTGCCTATGATGACCGCCCGGAAAACTGGCAGGATCAATTAGAAATGGCTTTCAGTGACGCAAGGTAAAACGATGTTCTGGCAAGAAGATGAAGATAAAACTCTGCCTTATCAAGCGCCGGATGATGTATTAGATGTCAGCTTTGCCATCAGCTGTAAACGTCTGCCACATGATCATGCGTGGTTATTGTATAAAGCAGTGGAAAACGCCTTACCCTGGTTCAATGAGGATGCGGTCAGCGCCATACACCCCATCCATGTTGCGGAAAGCTCCAATGGCTGGATGCGACCGGAAGATGATGATGACCAGTTACTGATTCCGTCACGCCGCACCCGCATGAACATACGCATCCCGAAAACACGGCTGGATGATGCACTGAAATTAACCGATACGACATTGGATATAGGCGGCCACTCACTCACTGTAGGTAAGGCCAAAGAAAAGCCCCTTATGAACGCCTCAGTTATTTTTTCACGCTATGTGTTGTCGGACGAGACGGAAGAAGAAAATGACTTTCTGCAACGTATGGCCAATGAAATACACAGTGTGGCAGATTTCAAGGTAAAGAAAATGCTTTGCGGCAAAAGCCACCGGGTTAAAACCGGCAGTGGTTCTGAATACACACGTCACCTGATGATCGCGGATCTCGATAACGATCCGGCCATCAGAATCCAGCAATATGGCCTGGGTGGTGGCCGTAAATTTGGTTGTGGCGTATTCGTACCGCACAAGGGTATTAAAACCATCAAGCCGACTGAGTAGCTAAATTTATAAACGTTCAGCTTAGCCATATCCCTTTTGAGGAATATTGCTCGCTGATTATATTCGTATAATTTTAAACTAATTGTAAAATTATTTTGAGAGGAGTTCACAGCGCATGGCTTATGAAGTAAACGGACAAACAATTGCAGCCACTGAGACAGGCTATCTGGAAAACACCAGTGACTGGAATGAAGAAGTGGCGAAGGTTATTGCGGCAGAGGAAGGTATCAGCGAACTGACTGAAAAGCACTGGGATGTGATTAACTTTCTGCGTTCCGAATACTTTGATAATGGCGGCAATCAGCCGATGGAACGGGCTATTATGAAAGCGATGGCCGACAAATGGGGCGAGAAGCTGAAAAGCAAAGACATGTACAATCTATTCCCTCGTGCGCCCAGCAAACAAGGTTTAATGGTAGCAGGTTTACCGGCTACTACCCGCAAAGGCGGCTACTAAACGATCAATTCTACCCCGAACAGGATATTACAGCCCGTTGACGCTAGGTTTATCCTGTTAGGCAATTCGCTTAATGAGAGGCATCATCATGGCTACAAAGCAAGAAAAAATCGCAAAAATGATTGAAATGCAGAATAAATTTATTGCATATGAACAATCCGGTGAATTCAGCGCGGAAGATTATTACGTTGGTGAGTGGCAAGAATACCGCGACGAATACACTGAACTGGCAACTGATGTGCGTGAAATGGCTTCTAAGGAAGCAAACTTCTGGAAGTAAGCGCCAC
>CACVAV010000095.1 GCA_902727945.1 uncultured Thiotrichaceae bacterium
GAATAACCATGCCGCTTCAGGTACTTCAGCCACTTAAACAAAAACCGGTTCATACGCCAGCGACACAACAGCATACTGTCATCTTTCTTCCACCAATAACGCACCCGTAAATCGGTAAAACGACACTTGTGCGTCACTACCTCAGCCTGCAGTGCATCATGGTAAACCCTCACCATTAAATCAGGCCGGGTATCAACCACCTCACCTTTATCATCGACAAAATGATACGTCATCAGCAAGGTCAGCGTATGTCTCGACTGCTCTTTCACCGCAACAGAGAACGGCAGGTGGTTTTCCGCATGGAAAATCAGCTCACCTTCCAGCTTCCGTAAGTCGCCCAGGAGCAGGCGGAGCTGTATATAATTGACTTCATACATATCCATTAACGCCGCAAAACTTTGTGGGCGCGGTGCAACGGTATAGTGAGCCGGTTCTTTAATTAACATACTGCATCATAAGCAGTCGGACAAATGTTTTCAATCAACAAAATACGACCTGCAATTGTGATCAGCTCCTACTTTGGAGAAAATAACTGCAAACATGGAAAGAATGCACCAGCCTGCAAAATCTGGTAAATTTTTCAATCAACAGTTCCCCTGATACAATGACCCAAAACATAGCACCAACACTATAAATCCCACATTAAAACAAAGGCAGGCATACCAATGGACATTGAAACTGTTTCATGCACCCCTTTTGATGATCAGAAGCCAGGCACATCCGGCCTGCGCAAGAGTGTCAAACAATTCCAGACCGAGCATTATTTAGAAACCTACTTGCAGGCGATGTTTGATGCAGTGCCTGAACTCAGCGGCAATACACTGGTATTAGGCGGCGACGGGCGCTATTTCAACCGTCAGGCGATTCAGATTATTTTACGCATGGCTGCTGCCAATGGTGTCGCTAAAATTCTGCTGGGCAAAGCAGGCATTTTATCCACGCCAGCAGCCTCACACCTGATCCGCAAATACGGTGCTGCCGGTGGTGTTATTCTATCAGCCAGCCACAACCCTGGTGGCCCGGAAGGTGACTTTGGCATCAAATTCAACAACAGCACGGGCAGCCCGGCATCAGAAACGGTCACTGAGGCCATTTTTGAGCAATCAAAGACCATTGAAGCCTATAAAATCATGCCTATCCATCCTATTTCTCTGGATAAAGAAGGCACGTATCAACTAGGTGACATGGACATTGAAATCATTGATTCTGTGACAGATTATATGGCGTTGATGGCAGAATTATTCGACTTTGACAAGATTCGTGAGCTGCTGGCTTCCCCTGACTTCTCCATGTATTTTGATGCCATGCATGCGGTTAACGGCCCTTATGCCCAACGTATTCTGGTGGAAACATTGGGTGCTAAAGCAAGTTCACTATTAAACGGCGTACCATTAGCTGATTTCGGTGGCGGTCATCCTGACCCGAATCAGGCGCACGCCAAACAGTTGGTTTCATTACTCAACTCACCAAAGCGCGTTGAGTTTGGTGCGGCATCGGATGGTGACGGTGATCGCAATATGATCCTGGGACACTACTTCTTTGTAACACCCAGCGACAGCCTGGCCGTGCTCGCTGCTAATGCTCACCTGATTCCGGGTTATAAAGATGGCATTAAAGGCATCGCCCGTTCGATGCC
>CACVAV010000096.1 GCA_902727945.1 uncultured Thiotrichaceae bacterium
CAGCGCCACCAGATTCGCCAGCACCGGCGCATGGCACAACGGCTCCGCGTCAAAATGAATATGGGTTGCGCCTTCAACCGGCGCATAAAACCTCAGCGCATCGGCAATACTCAGTAAGGCGTGCAAACGTTGATGGTGTTTATCCGCTATCGGTGCCGTCACCAGTTCACAAGGGCGTTCGCGTTCACCCGGCAACGGCGCGGCAATCGCAATCGAAACGCCACGATCATCACTGAGCCTGACCATTCCATCAGGATTACGGGCCAACTCAGAACCAAACAACTTCGCCACCGGTTCCAGCACTTCCGGCAACGGCGCATTGGCGCGGGCCTGTTGCATAATCAGTCGTAGAAAGCGCATATCATCACTGACAATCCGATACCAGCCGTCTTTAGCAGCTTGCTTCCTGTCCAGATCATGCTGCAAGGTCAGATCATCAACGCAACACACCAGCAAATCACCTTGCGCATCTAACACCTCAAAACCCAGTGTTAAATTTTCAAATACAGGGGCACCCGGCACCTTGCTGGGTTCCGATTGCGGATGAAAGAAACTGTTTACTGTACCGCTGCATGAACGGGCAATAGCCAGCGCCAGATCGTAGCGGCTGCGGCCTTTAGGGGCCAGCAGCTCTACTTCAACACCCATTTTCCAATCTAACACATCCATCGCCTCAGAAATTTCAGGAGCTGCCTGCACGTTGCAATGCTTCTATCACCATTTTGTTCTGACCCGCCTGTAACATACTGCCGATTTTTAACTTGGCATCATAAGGTGTCGGTTTACCCCAATAATCTGCCAATTTTTCAGCATCCTCATAGGTATACGCCGGATTACTGGAATCAGCAAAAGTGCAGCTGATATTATTCTGCGATGCATGGTTCCTTGCTGAACGCCGGTAATCTTCCATAACACTGTACGCACCCGCCAGCAATTTACTACCGGCGCGGACTTTGACTTCATAAGTCGACTGTTTCCAGTAAGCCGTTAATAACTGAATATCACAGTAGGTATAATTAAGATTGTCAAAGAAGGCATTTATAGCAGGCCGGTCTGCATTAGTTCCTGTGGAGCCACCGGAGGACTGCCGTGCATTATTCAGTGCCTGCATGACTAACTTATTATCACCGGTTTCAAGCATGCTACCGATTTTCGTTTTAGCCCCGGCAGCATTAGGCTGCCCCCAGAAATCAGCCAGCACTTCAGCGTCTTCGTAGGTATATCCTGGGTTATCAGCGTCAGCAAATGAACAACTGACATTATTCTCTGCGGCAGAAGCACGTGCTGAAACCAGAAAGTCTTCAACAACATATTGTTCATTACGCAGCAATTTCTCACCAGCCCGCACTTTTGAATCAAAACGTGACTGCCCCCAATACGCAGACAATAGTTTAATGTCGCAGTAGGTGTAATAGGCATTGTCATAAAAAGCATTAGCCGCATCGGCATCGGTGGCTGCTAAAGTAGTTTGTGGGATGGATGTCATCAATAATGTGGCGAACAAAATCGCCAGCGGTGTTTTGACAAGGCGGTGGCTTGGTAGTGATGGGTGGTTATTATTCATAAAGCACCTGCTTATTGTTAAAGTGAAATGATGAGGCACGGGCAAAGATCAACATCTAATTAAATACTGA
>CACVAV010000097.1 GCA_902727945.1 uncultured Thiotrichaceae bacterium
AGCTCAACCACCAACGTTAACCCACTTTAATAATATATCCCGAAGCTGCTCCGGTTCAAACGGCTTACTCAGGTAATCATTCATTCCCGCTGCTAAGCACTTTTCACGTTCTCCGGAAAGTGCGTGAGCGGTCAATGCAATAATGGGCAGATCTTGCCATTTTTGTTGTTTCCGAATGATTCGTGTTGTTTCATAACCATCAAGTACCGGCATCTGGATATCCATTAATACTATATCGAAGGACTCATTCTGTAGCATTTCCAATGCCACCTTGCCATTGGGGGCTACCTCCACTGTAACGCCAAAAGTAATCAAATACTTTTGTTGGAAAAGACGATTTATACTGTCATCTTCAACCAGCAATACTTTTGTACCAGAGAGTGCGGGAATCCTGGTTATACGTTGGGAGCCGCTGTTGGAAGGAGGTGGTGTAGTCTGATTCTCTTTGAACGGTGTTTGTGACTCAGGTACATCAAAAGTCACGATGAAATAAAAGCAACTGCCTTCCTCTGGCTTGCTGTCTATCTTAATGTTACTTCCCATAAGCTGTACCAGTTGCTGGCTGATAGCCAAACCCAGTCCGGTGCCCCCATACTGCCGTGTAATTGAAGTGTCACCCTGTAAAAATGGTTGGAATAGTTTTTTTTGTACTTCAGGGCTGATACCAAGGCCGGTATCTTTAACCGAAAAACGTAGCTGTACTTTCCCTGGTTCAAAGTTTACGGGATCAACCTCGATTTCGATATTACCCTGCTCGGTGAATTTGATGGCATTGACGATAAGATTACGCAGAATTTGGCCTAATTTTTTTGGATCTCCGATCAGCCTGTCAGGTATCCCGGGGTTCTTCGTAACGGTGAGTTGTAAACCCTTATCGGTGGCGTGAGTCTCCAGCATCTGTTTGATTTTTTGAAGAAGTTGTTCAAGACCGAAGTCCACAGTATCTAATTTAATCTTGCCCGCATCACCTTTAGAAAAATCCAGAATGTCGTTAATAATTCCCATTAACACTCCTGATGAATAGGTTATTTTGTTCAGATACTCGTGCTGCTCTTTAGTAAGTGTTGTCTGACGTAACAGGTGACTTATTCCAATGACTGCATTAATAGGAGTGCGGATTTCATGGCTCATATTGCTTAGGAATTCACTTTTAGCCTGGGCAGCTTCCTGTGCTTTCTGTGATTCCCGCTCGGCTATTTGTGTGGAAATGCTCAGCGCTGTTTCAACTTCGCGTCGTTGAATTACCTCTTTTGTCAGGCGTCGGTTCCAATAACCAATGACTAAAAAAACGAAAGTTGACCCACTTAATGCTACCCACAATAACGTGTAATCCATACTGTGTTTATATTGGATAGAAATCCATTCGTTATAAATGGCGGTACGTTCGCTTTGAGGAATACTATCGATAGCTTTCTCGAGTATCCCCGGCAGCAAAGGCCAATCCTTGCGTACCGCCATACTAAGGTCATTAGTGTAGCTGGCTTCCCCTACTACTCTTACCTGGTTTAAGCCCGATTGCCCTATGTAATAGCTGGTACTAATTAAATTGCCCACTAAGGCATAAGCTTTATTGTCGACCACCTTACGTAAAGCCGCTTTAAGTGTCGGAGCCGTGACAATCTCTAGTTCAGG
>CACVAV010000098.1 GCA_902727945.1 uncultured Thiotrichaceae bacterium
AGGCGTTGGAAGCGATAATCTTTGAGTTTGCCTTTTTCAGTGACTCTGTAATTTAATGGTCGGTTAGCTTTAAGGTCATCCATAATCCGCAACTCAAGCAGGGCAGGGTCAAGGGTGCCGTTGGGTACGGTGAGTGAGTAGCCAGCGTTTTTATATTGGCCTTTAACCTGTGTGGGTGTGACGAAGCTGAATTGATCTCTGCGGTCTTTGCGTTTGTTTTTGTGATGATGCAGGTATTGCCGGGCTTTGAGTAGCGCGCCCTGTTGCATGCCGCTGCTGCGTTCGGTTAGCGTATCCCCGCTGAGAAATGCAGCTATGCCATTGGCTTTTGTTTGTTTCAGATAGGTGTATTGGTTGTTGGAATATACCAGGTTGGCGTTCATGTCGCCGAGGCTTATGCCGGACTTCATGACGGCATAGTTTGCCTGGAAGGCCTGTGGTGCTGCCAGTAGGTTCTGGCTGATAAATAGAGTGCCTAGTAAACCTAGTGATGCTAATGTCTTAATTATGTTTTTCATCTTTCTGCTCCCGGCTTTTACAAAGCTTGGTTTTCAGTCTATTTTAATACAGAGTGTGACTGAATAAGCTTAAACAGGTTCAACATAAGTCTTGAGTGGTATAGTTTTGTGGTTACACTGCCTAAAAGCGTGTTTTTTTGAGTTTGATTTTGTTTGAACTGGACGCATACTGTGTCTTGCGCTATAAAAGAACGATAATTTTTTAGACTAGCTGTGGAGATATTCCGTGAGCAAAAATATTTTAGCCCTGTCAGATGGCACATTTGAGCAGGATGTATTGAAGTCCGATGTCCCTGTTTTGGTTGATTACTGGGCAGAATGGTGTGGGCCGTGCAAGATGATTGCTCCGCTACTGGATGATGTTGCCAGCGAATATGCCGGGCGCGTGAAAGTGGCTAAGTTGAATATTGATGATAATCAGGGAGTGCCCGCAAAGTATGGCGTTCGTGGTATTCCAACACTGATGTTATTCAAAAATGGTGAGGTTGAGGCTACCAAAGTAGGTGCGCTTTCTAAATCGCAGCTGACAGCCTTTCTTGATCAGAACATCTGACCGACCTGGTTGAGTGCCCGTTTTGATGGTGGTTATCCTTGAAAAACCACCATCAGGCACTATTTGTGCAATTTCATGAGAGTACTTCTGGACTCTTTCTATTGTTCGTGCTAGCTTTAAGAAATAAGCCCTTTCGGGTTCATTGTCCCTGAAATCTCGTTTTTCTTTTTCTGAGTATCAGCAGCTGAAACACAACCGTCAAACTGATTCGGTTCGCGAGTTTTGCCGGGATATTTCCTCTCTACTATTTTTTGTGCCAAAAGTGCTTAAAATCATTATCTGACCTTTTTTATCTATCTATGAATTTATCCGAATTAAAGAAAAAACCAACTGCTGAGTTGTTTGACATCGCCCAATCTATGGGCGTAGAAGGAATCTCCCGCGTCCGTAAACAGGACATTATTTTTGGCATGCTGAAAACACATGCTAAAAGCGGCGAAGATATCTATGGCGATGGCGTACTGGAAATTCTCCAGGATGGTTTTGGTTTTTTGCGCTCTCAGAGTTCTAACTATATTGCCGGCGCTGATGATATTTACGTGTCTCCCAGCCAGATTCG
>CACVAV010000099.1 GCA_902727945.1 uncultured Thiotrichaceae bacterium
TCCGGCCAGGTCGAAGCGTATCAACTCAATTATGCAGATGTGTGGGTTTTATGACGAAGCAGGTGAGTTTGCATTCAAAGTGGGTTTGCCCGGTAAAAGTGGTGTTGGTGGTGGAATAATCGCTGTTCATCCGGGTCAGTACTGCATTGCGGTCTGGAGTCCCAAACTGAACCCGAATGGTAATTCACATAAAGGCATGAAGGTACTGGAAGAACTAACCACAAGGACAAATTCCTCCATATTTTGATTAGGCAGCCCGCCGCATCAAATAAGCCAACACCAACAAACACGGAATTGCTATCAACGCCATCGCCATACCCACCGAAAAGTGTGGCGAGTCAGCCAGTAAGCCAACTCCAATCGGGGCCACCAGCATTACAGCCCGCGAGCCAGCGGTCATCGCACCTAAAGCATTACCTTTGTGACGTTTATCCTGCGCGGCAGCATCATAAATAGACGGAAAAAAGACCGAGATGCCTAATCCTGCCAGCGTCAGGCCCATATAAATCAGCGGTGTACTATTAACCAGGCAGGCTACTGATAGCCCGGAAATAGCCAATAACACAGCCACTTCAAACATACGTTTTTTGCCGAGCCGTACCGCCAGAGAATCACCGGATAAACGCCCGGTCACCATACCAACAGTAAACGCGACATAAGCCAGCCCGGCAGCACCAGGTGTCGCTTGTAAATCATCACTCAGGCGGAAGGGCGCCCAGTCGCTGCCAATCATTTCTGGCACAAACGCCACCCCGCCGAGAATGAAAAATACCCATAAACCGATTGGAGTGGCGGACTGTGTTGATACGGAGGCATTAGGATTATCCGGGTGTACCTCGGCATCATCCGAAGCCAGTAAGCCACCACCAACATACCAAAGCCCGATAGCCATTAGTACAGCAGCTCCGGCTAAATGCCAAAGCAGCGGAACAGCTACAGCAGCCATACCCGCCGCAATCAAGCCACCCAACACCGAACCAATACTCCACAAACCATGTAAACGACTCATTACAGGTGTGGCGCGCCGGGCGCTCAGATTAGAACCCTGAATATTCATCGCTACATCAACCACGACATCTAACAGCGAGATCATCGCAATAATGAGTAATAAGGCGGTAGTCGTGGAGGCCAGACCAATGGCGGGTAAGCAAGCAATCAGTCCCAGAGTACCGAAGATCATCGCACTGCGGGTGCTCAAAGTACGCATGACCCGCCCGGCAATCGCGCTACCCAATAGGCCACCCAAACTGGCCAATGTAATAATCTGGCCGATAGTGACCAGATCAACATCCAATGCATTACGGATTTCAGGCAGGCGTGGAATGTAAGAAGCGGCGACCGCGCCATTAATTAAAAACTGAACTGAAACAGCGCGTAAGGCACGTTGATCCGTGGTCAGCGTTGCCTTGCTCATCGGCAGGTAATCAACCTGTACCTAATCAGTTTCTAATGAATAAGGCAGGTCAAGTACCGTCACAGCATAACCGTCCAGGGTCAGTTCATTAGCCACTTCAGCTGTTTTCATCACCGCCAGCACTTCCACCTTACCGTCCGGATTAAGCGCGGTATTAAGTACTTTACCGGCTTCAGTACCTCCGGCATTTTTAACCACAGTGCCGATAGCGGGTTGTTCAACTGAATCAATAGCCAACCGGTAAGTCATGCGCTTGTTTTTACCCAGGTACTTCAATCGTGCTACGACTTCCTGTCCCGGAAAACAGCCTTTACTAAAGCTAATGGCGTTAGTCAGGTGCAGGTTCATCATTTGCGGAACCCAGGCTTCAGTATTAGCGGCAGTGACATGTGGGATACCTGCCTCGACATCATAATAATCCCAGGCACCCCGTCCGACACCGGCAGCATTTACGCCCAGTGCTGTCCAGATTGTTTTAGCAGCGTCCAGTTCCCCGAAAATCTCAAAGCGGGGTACAGGTGCTGGCTGGCGGATAATAGTGAGGCCGTTCGACTGGATTACATCCATCGGTTTCATCGGTATTGTGCCAATAATATCAGCGAGTCGTTCTTCGCCACCCGGATCACTATAGCCAAAATGCACCAGGCTATCCGTGGCATTTTCCAGCGAAACCTGAGAACGCATCACAAACATGCGCAGGCGCTTGAGTACCGGCTCCAATATGTCATTGGATAGTGAAAGGTAGTAAGTGCCCTGGCGTAAAGCTATTTGGAATGTGCTAATCGCACGGCCTTTGGGTGAGCTGTAAGAACTGAGTTGAGCCTGTGTATCGCTGACTTGCTGAAGGTCGTTACTTAACTGGCCTTGCAGGAAGGTTTCAGTATCGCTGCCACTGGCACTGATCACACCGATATGTGAGAGGTCACAAAGAATTGCACCCTGAGGTGGGATACGGCGTTCTCTTTCAGGGTTGCCAAAGTGAAGTAAGGTGTTTGCGTCGAATTCTGCGCCGCGATCGACAAGAAATTGTTTCCAGTCCGGTTTCATCAGGAGGTTTCCTTTAAGCATTTCTGAATGGAAAAGTGGCCGGAATAACGATGTGAAAGTGTTATTCCGGCCACTGATGAGTCCGGGGAGTACTAGCTATCAGACTTCTCTTCTTCCCCGGCTTCTTCTTTATCTTCTTTTTCGTCTGCCTTTGGTGCTTCAGCTGCTTTCTCTTTCATCAGCACTTTAACATCAGCATCAGCCCGCAGTTTTTCCATGTATTCCAGCATTTCCTTCTGCTCAAGCTGACGCTTTAGCTGTGGTTTCATGCTGTCCAGCTCAGGCAGTTTCACATCACGCTGCTCTTCCAGCTTGATAACGTGCCAGCCGAATTGTGTTTCTACCGGTGCAGGGCTAACGTCGCCTGCTTTCATCGCCACTACTGCTTCAGAAAAAGGCTTAACCATGCTTTGTGGTTTGAACCAGCCTAAATCACCACCTTTCGGGCCTGACGGGCCGGTTGACTTTTCTTTTGCCAGCTCAGCAAAGTCTTTACCGTCAGCCAGTTCTTTAACCAGCGCTTTGCCTTCCTCTTCTGTTTTCACCAGAATGTGACGGGCTTTGTATTCAGTTTTTGGCATGTCCTTAATGCGTTCATCGTAGACAGCTTTGATGTCTTCATCAGAGATTTCTAAAGAGCCTGCTTTTTCCTGCATCCAGGTATTAAGGATCAGTTTATCAGCAAAGTTCTCAACTTTGGCCTTAACGTCTTCGCGTTCCCCCAAGCCTGATTTCTTAGCTTCCTGTCGGGCAATTTCAGTGGCAATCAGGTCGTCTAACAGTGCTTTTTCATCTATTTGTGCACCGGGACGGGAACGCTTAGCCATTTCGATGACAGCATCCAGTGTGCCGCGCTTGAGGTCGGTGCCATTAACAATAGCAACGAGTTCATCCGCAGCTTCCGCTTGCTTTTCTTCAGCTATAACAGGAAAAGCAAGAGATAGCCCGATTAAACTGCTTGCGATTAGTGAGTTAGTTTTGTTTCGCATTATTATTTCCTTCAAGGTAAAACTTTTTTAAACGGTTTAACACTGACAGTTTTATAGACGCCAGCGTTCAAATAAGGATCAGCTTCTGCCCATTTTTGTGCGGTTTGTAATGAATCAAACTCTGCAATAATGACGCTTCCACTGAATCCGGCACTGCCCGGATCTTCGGAATCAACCAGCGGATTCGGGCCTGCCACAATCAGCCTGCCTTCATCCCGCAATTTGTGCAGGCGATCTAAGTGAGCAGGTCGCGCAGCTAGTCTTTTGTCCAGACTATCTTCAACGTCTTCAGCCACGATAGTATAAAGCATGGTCATTTACCCTCTGATGTAGTCATCCAATAATCTACGGTTTGTCTGCCCCAAGGCGCATTCAAACACAATATGGTGTTTGCTGGTAATGAAAACAAGTTTATTCGCTGTATTTCTTAATCTTAACCTGTAAAATCGCGCTTTTTATACGATAAAAAGCTCATGAGTCAGTATTTTGAAGTACATCCGGATAACCCGCAAAAGCGGTTACTGAAGCAGGCCGTACAGATTATCCGTGATGGTGGCGTTGTCGTCTACCCGACTGACTCCAGCTACGCCATCGGTTGCCATTTGGGCGATAAGTCCGCTATGGAACGTATCCACCGTATCCGTCGCCTGGATAAAAATCATAATTTCACCTTGGTTTGTCGGGATTTAGGGGAAATTGCAACCTATGCACAGGTTGATAATATTAACTATCGCCTGATGAAATCCTTAACGCCGGGGCCGTACACTTTTATTCTTAAAGCCACCCGGGAAGTTCCCCGCCGCTTACAGAACCCAAAGCGTAAGACTATCGGGTTACGTATTCCTGATAATGTGATTACTCAGGAGTTTCTGGGGGAGCTGAATGAGCCGATCATGTCCAGTACCTTAATTATGCCGGGTGAGGATTTGCCGATGACTGACCCCTACCAGATACGTTTGTACCTGGAGCATGAAGTGGATTTAATCATTGATGGCGGTTTTTCAGGGTATCAGCCGAGCACAGTCGTTGATTTAATGGGCGAACGGCCAGAGATACTACGTGAAGGCAGTGGCCCGATTGATTGGCTGGTGGAGCACTAAGTGGATATTGAACGAATTATTTTTCTGATTACGGCGGGAGCTATTCCGGTTTTGTTCGCGATTACTTTGCATGAAGTGGCGCATGGCTGGGTGGCCAACAAGCTGGGTGACAGCACGTCTAAAATGCTGGGTCGTTTGACCATCAATCCGATTAAACATATTGATCCGATCGGCACGATTGCTTTACCCATTGGTATGGTAGTGATGTCGTTGGCGACAACAGGCACGCCTATGGCCTTCGGCTGGGCAAAACCCATTCCGGTTAATACCCGCAATCTTAAGCAGCCGCGTCGTGACATGGCTGTCGTCGCTATCGCCGGGCCGTTGTCTAATCTGATCATGGCTGTCTTCTGGACATTGGTAATGATCATTACCCTGAATGTGATTAGTGATGAGGGTATAGCCCGTGGATTTTATACGATGGCTCAGATTGGCGTAGTGTTTAATCTGATTCTGATGGTGTTGAATCTGTTACCGTTACCGCCATTAGATGGTGGGCGGGTGCTGGCTGGGCTGGTACCAAGATCGACGGCGGACATGCTTGATCGGATTGAGCCTTATGGTTTTATGATTCTGATTGCCCTATTGTTTCTGGGGGTGCTGGATCAGGTGATCGGGCCGGTGATCGGGGCTTTTTATAGCCTGCTAATGGGGCTGGTGTTTTAAGTTGGTACCATTCAGTCTGTTAGATTGGTTTATAATAATGTTATTTAATTTTTAATTTATTTATTAGAGAGTAGGAATATCAAGTGAGTACAACGCCGTCGCAAAATCAGCGTGTCGTTTCGGGTATGCGTCCGACCGGTAAATTACATCTTGGCCATTATCATGGTGTGTTGAAAAACTGGGTGGACATGCAAATGAACCACGAATGTTTTTTCTTCGTGGCGGACTGGCATGCCCTGACTACTCACTATGAAACACCGGATGGTATTTCCAAGCATGTTGAGGACATGACCATTGACTGGCTGGCTGCCGGAATTAGTCCGAGTTCTGCTACCGTTTTTGTCCAGTCGCATGTGCCTGAACATGCTGAGTTACATTTATTATTGTCGATGATCACGCCGCTGGGCTGGCTGGAGCGCGTGCCGACCTATAAGGATCAGCAGGAAAAACTCAAGGAGATGGATCTGGCAACTTATGGCTTTCTGGGTTATCCCTTGCTGCAGTCGGCTGACATCCTTATGTATAAGGCTGATATGGTGCCGGTGGGCGAAGATCAGGTGCCACACATTGAGTTGACGCGGGAAATAGCCCGGCGTTTTAATCACCTGTACGGGCGTGAACCGGGCTTTGAGGATAAAGCCGAGGCCGCTGCTAATAAGATGGGTAAGAAGTCAGCCCGTCTGTACCGTGAGTTACGCAAGCAGTTTCAGGAAAAGGGTGATCAGGAGGCCTTGGAGAAAGCGCAGGCCATGCTGGAAGCGCAACAGAATATTTCTCTCGGCGATCGTGAGCGCTTGTTTGGTTACCTGGAGGGTGCCGGAAAAATCATTCTGCCGGAACCGATGGCGGCATTGACGCCCGCTGCAAAAATGCCGGGTTTAGACGGACAGAAAATGTCTAAGTCGTATGGGAATACTATTTCCCTGCGTGAAGACCCTAAAGATGTGGAAACTAAAATTCGTAAAATGCCGACTGATCCGGCCCGCGCCCGCCGTACCGATCCGGGCACACCCGAAAAATGTCCGGTCTGGCAGTTGCATGAAGTTTATTCTAACGATGATGTGCGCAAGTGGGCTGATGAAGGCTGTCGCTCCGCCGGGATTGGCTGTATTGACTGCAAACAACCGGTGATTGAAGCGGTAAAAGCGGAGTTAGCACCGATTCAGGAGCGCGCCCGTGAGTATGAAGAAAATCGCCCGTTGGTGCGTAGTATTCTGCATGAAGGTTCTGAGGCCGCGAGGCAGGTGGCGCGTGAAACATTGGATGGTGTATTGGAAGCTATGCGTTTTCTGCACCGTGACTAAGGTTTCATGAGTGCTATTCAGCGGGAAATTCCGCTAGCGGTTGTAAGGGGGGAGAAGCTATCTGTTTTCCCCGAAGACCTGTATATACCGCCGGATGCGCTTGAGGTCATTCTTGAGGCTTTTGAGGGGCCGCTGGACTTATTGTTGTACCTGATCAAACGGCAGAATCTGGATATTTGTGATATTCCCATTGCTGCGATCACTGTGCAATACATGACTTATGTCGAGCTAATGAAAGATTTCAAGCTGGATCTGGCGGCAGAATACCTGGTGATGGCGGCCATGTTAGCTGAGATTAAGTCACGTATGTTGTTGCCGAAGCGGGTTGAAGCCGAAGATGAAGATGATCCGCGTGCTGAGTTAATCCGTCGCTTGCAGGAATATGAACAGTGCAAGCAGGCTTCTGTTGATCTGGATGAATTACCACGTCTCGGACGTGAATTCTGGCAGGTGCAGAGTGTTGCCGATTTTCCTGAACAGCCACGGCCATTGCCTGAAGTGGAACTGAGTGAGATCCTACAGGCTTTCCGGGATGTGTTGCAGCGTGCAGATATGTTTACCAGTCACGAAATTAAACGTGAATACCTGTCGATTCGTGAGCGCATGACGCATGTGCTGGCTACGCTTCAGGAACATAAATTTGTAGCATTCTCGCAGTTATTTTCAATAGAAGAGGGTCGCCGTGGGGCGGTGGTCACACTGATGGCTATCCTTGAGCTGCTGAAGGCGCAGATTATTGATGTGGTGCAGAGCGAAGATAGTTATGCGCCACTGTATGTGCGTGGTGTGTCGTAAGGTTTATAAAATTTAAGTAAATTTTTATTAAAGAGGCTTCAATTGAGCGAAGATAATCCGTTAATTAACACCAAAGAGAATCCCTTTGTCAGTATTGCTATCAATATTCTGATTCCGGCATTTGTCCTGTTTTACTTGTCTAATGATGAATACCTGGGATCAAAGCTGGGGTTTGTGGTCGCGTTGTCATTTCCGTTTTTTTACGGTGTTTATGATTTCATGCAGCGGCGTAAAGTTAATTTTATTGCAGCATTAGGTCTGATCAATGTGCTGTTGACGGGAGGCATTGGCCTGCTGGAAATCGATAACCATTGGTTAGCGGTCAAAGAGGCGACGATTCCGGCGCTGATCGGGCTGGCGGTACTGGCTTCGGTTAAAACGAAGTACCCTCTGGTGAAAACCCTGTTTTACAATGACCTGATTGTTGATACGGCGAAGGTCGAGCAGGCGCTGGAAACACGGGAGAATAAGGGGGCTTTTGATAAATTGGTGGTACGTTCCACCATGATTTTATCATCTTCATTCCTCGTATCCTCAGTACTGAATTATATTTTGGCCAAAATGATTGTGGTCAGTGCGCCGGGATCTGCTGAGTATAATCAGGAGCTGGGCAAGTTAACCCTGATGAGTTATCCGGTTATTGTCATCCCATCAATGATTGTTATGGGCTTTGCATTCTGGTATCTCTACAAAGGCATTAAAAATTTAACAGCGTTAGATGCTGAGAGTATTTTTAAAACCAGTTAGTAGATGCGGTAGATGCGTTATGGCCCTGACTTTATAGACAAGGTTATTATTTGCAGGAGCCACCAATTTGCTGATAAAAGGTGGTCATTAATTCTACATTCAGTGTCATAAGATTTTTAACAGGCCGTTTTTTGAGCAAATCATGCACTAAAAGTTGCAAATTTCTGCGTATAACGTAGCATCACAAGGACTCGCGAGGGAAACCAACTGTCTTAACTGAGGAAGACAGTGCGCGAGTATTTTAAGCCCCGGAGGTTATAATAGCCCATTTACTCCGGGGGCTTTTTCACTCTTCTCCATTGTATCCTTAACTACGCATAAAAAAATCATTGTGCCATCATGTCACTGATTAAATCATTTTCTTGCCAAACTCCGGTTCTGGCGCTAGATTCCCTTGCATATAAATAATTATTTTTATAAGGATTGGAATGAAGCGGATAGGGAAGTGGTTTCTGGGCGTATTAGTGTTGGT
>CACVAV010000100.1 GCA_902727945.1 uncultured Thiotrichaceae bacterium
ATGCTGGTGAATGTGACTAATGATGGTTGGTTTACCGGCTCCATTCAGTCTGAACAACATGCAGAAATTGCCCGTTCCCGTTCTTTGGAAACCGGACGTTTTATGCTGAGGGCAACAAATAATGGTGTGAGTGCCATTATTGATGAGAAAGGGCAGTTTGTCGCAACAGCCGAGCAATATATCGACGTGGTGCTGGCGGGTTTTGCTCAACCTATGACAGGTGCTACACCTTATGTGCGCTTTGGCAACTGGCTCCTGATTATCTTACTGAGTTTGATTTTGCTGGCTGTTGGCTGGATGGGGAGAGGAAAATTTCGCTGATATATCAAAAGAATAGTTAATACGTACATCTTATATACATTTTCGGTCTGCGAGAATGGTCAATGGGGCACCAATGCTCAGCGCGGAAGAGGCACGTAACCTTATTCGATTAATGGCTGGCATTGAGTTAAAATTTATAAGAAAACACGAGGTTAGCTCATGATCGAATTCATCCGGGCCGGTGGATGGCTGATGATTCCCATTATTCTCAGCTCTGTCATCGCGATGGCTATTATTATTGAACGCTTTTTATCGCTGCGGAAAGGAAAAGTTATTCCTGCCAGCGATATTCAGCGTGCGCGTGAGTTAGCTGCCAGTGGCAAGGTGACGGATGCCCATCTGGCTGAATTAGATAATGGCTCAGTGGTTGGTAGTGTCTTGGCGACAGGTTTGTCCAATCGTTCGGCACCACGCCATGTGTTAAAAGAAAGTGTGGAAGAGGCCGGTCGGCATGCTGTGCATAAATTGGAACGTTATCTGAATGCTTTGGGAACCATTGCTGCCATTACGCCGCTGATGGGCTTGCTGGGTACGGTGTTGGGGATGATTACCGCTTTCAGTAAGATTACTCAGGTGGGTGTCGGTGATCCCGCGAGTGTAGCGGGGGGTATCTCTCAGGCTTTGTTCACTACCGCAGCCGGTATTTTTGTGGCGATCGTTGCGATGATTTTTCACCGTTACTTTAAAGGTAAGGTGGATAATTATGTGATTGGTATGGAACAGGAGGCTGTTAAGCTGATCGAGCTGGTTAATCAGAATAATGCCGGCACCCCACGCCCTGCGCCACGTTCAGCCTCAGCGTCTCCATCTGCGGCATCCGCTGCCAGTAAAGCTTCAGCTGCGATTGCAGCAGCGCGGAAGAAACAACAGGCGGCGGCTACCGGAGGGCGTTCATGAATTTCCGGCCACGGGTGTCAGAAGAACTGGAGGTTAATCTGACCCCTTTGATTGATGTGGTTTTTCTGCTGCTGATCTTTTTTATGGTGACCACGACATTTGATCGTAATGCTGAGATTAAAATTGCACTGCCGACAGCCACCAATACGGTGCAGGCACAAAAGCAGGATAAACTGGAGCTGTTGATTGACGGACAAGGCAGGTATTATATCAACGGACGCGAAGTACTGAATAATAAACCTGAAACACTTTTCCAGGCGCTGACCATGGTGTTGAATGATATGGAAAAGGTGCCCCCTCTGGTTATTTCAGCGGATGCGTCAGTGAATTATCAGTTCGTGGTCACGGCGATGGATATTGCCGGGCGCTTAGGCTTAACCAATTTTTCGCTGGCGACCACACAATC
>CACVAV010000101.1 GCA_902727945.1 uncultured Thiotrichaceae bacterium
CCCGCGCCCACATCATGAATCGACAAGATCGGACTGTCTTCAGTCATCGCCACACAACGGTCAATCACCTCCTGACACCGGCGTTCCATTTCAGGGTTACCCCGCTGCACAGACGCAAAATCCAGAGACTCAGAACTGGTTCCGGAGGCCATCGAAGACGCCGCGCCGCCCCCCAAACCAATCAACATCGCCGGGCCACCCAAGACAACAATCGGCGTACCTTCCGGCAATGGATTCTTCTCAACATTACCGGCACGGATATTACCCACACCACCCGCCACCATAATCGGCTTGTGATAACCCCGCAGCTCATCGCCGTGCGCACCCGGTACTTTCTGCTCAAAGGTACGGAAATAACCCGTCAGGTTCGGACGACCAAATTCATTATTAAACGCTGCTGCGCCAATCGGCCCTTCCAGCATAATATCCAGCGCCGAAACAATCCGGTCTGGCTTGCCGTACTCTTTTTCCCAAGGCTGGTTAAACTCAGGAATCTTCAGATTAGACACCGAGAAACCACACATCCCCGCCTTAGGTTTAGAACCGTTACCCGTTGCCCCCTCATCACGAATCTCACCACCGGAACCCGTCGCCGCCCCCGGATCCGGCGCAATCGCCGTGGGGTGATTATGCGTTTCCACCTTCATCAGGATGTGCACCGGCTCAGCGGTATACTGATAAGCATTGCCCTCACCATTCGGCATAAAGCGCGTCGCCTCACTGCCCGCAATCACCGAGGCATTATCTTTATAAGCCGATAAAATTCCGTCCGGCGCATGGTCATAGGTATTACGGATCATGCCAAACAGCGACTTTTTCTGTGCTTTGCCGTCAATTACCCAATCCGCATTAAAAATCTTGTGGCGGCAATGCTCAGAGTTCGCCTGCGCAAACATCATCAGCTCCACATCGGTCGGGTTACGGCCCATTTTCTGATAATTTTCAGCCAGATAATCAATCTCGTCCGCTGACAACGCCAGCCCCAGTTCAGTATTCGCCTGTGCCAACGCGGCTTGCGCATCCGTGGCAATATCCACCCTTTTTAAGGGCGCGGGTTGTGCCTCACTGAACAGCGCCACCGCCTCTTCCAACTCATAAAATACCGTTTCCACCATCCGGTCATGCAATAAGGCCTGCACCGATTCAAGTGTTGCCTGATCTAATGCCGCTGAAGCCTGTAAGTGATAAGCCACACCCCGCTCAACCCGCTGCACCACCGACAGACCGCAGTTATGGGCAATATCAGTGGCCTTAGTTGACCACGGAGAAATGGTACCGGGACGCGGCGTCACCAGCACCAGCCGGCCCGCATGATCAACCGTTTCATTACGGTGCTCGCCGTAGGTCAGCACGGCTTGCAGACGCTCGGTTTCTTCAGCGGAAGGTTCCTGCTCAAAACGCACGAAGTGCACATAATTCGCGCTCAGCGATAAAATCTGCGGCGCAATTTGCTGGATGGATTTCAATGCTTTCTGAAGACGGAAATCAGAAAGCGCGACGCTACCGGAAAGAATCAGCATGGGAGGGATCTCAATGGGCTTTTTCAAAGCGGGTATGATACCGAAAGCCGGGGTGACAACCAAACCTGAAACGGAGTTTTTACGTAAAGACTTT
>CACVAV010000102.1 GCA_902727945.1 uncultured Thiotrichaceae bacterium
CGGTAAGACTTGCGCATCGTGGAAGGCCGGCAAGGAACGTATTTTCCGAGCACCTTGGAAATAAACAGGTAGCGACGCTTCGGGTTTTCTCGCGAACCAAAGGTCAGTAGCTTGTGAAGGGGTTGTTGTGACTCCGTAACGACAATATCCAGCGTCCCGGTTTGCAACTTTATTTGATATTTATCAGACATGCATCGGCTATTATTAAACAAGGGCGAATAAAAATCCGCCCTTGTTAAGGAAGTGAAGTTATCGTATCGGTAGTGTTTACCCGACGCTAACGCCGTACTGCTTTGCCATCGGGCTTAACCCACCTTCAAAACCTTGTCCAACAGCTTTGAATTTCCAGTCATTGTTATGGCGATAAATCTCACCAAATACTAATGCTCTTTCAGTGGAATAATCTTCTGACAGATCATAACGTGCCACTTCCTCACCGTTATCCTGATTAACAATGCGCATGAAGGCATTGGATACCTGACCGAAGTTCTGGTTTCTGGCTTCGCCACTGTGGATGGTAACACCCAGAATAATCCGGGCTACGTCAGCAGGTACAGCACTTAAATCAACTTTAACCACTTCATCATCACCATCACCTTCACCGGTCAGGTTATCGCCCATGTGCTCTACTGAGCCACACGCTGATTTCAGTTGGTTATAGAAAATAAAGTCAGTATCGCTGCGTACCTGTCCATCAGCACCCACCATAAAACAAGAGGCATCCAGATCGAAATCTTCACCGTCTGTTGCGCGGGTATCCCAGCCTAAGCCGATCTGGCATTTAGTCATACCCGGAGCCACTTTCTCCAGTGATACGTTGCCACCTTTTTGTAATGAAACACTCATCTGCGTTCTCCTTATCGTGTTAGTTGATGTCGTATTATTTGACTTTCATAATTCAAAATCAGCCGGATTCAGATCCAACTCGATCGCAATTTTCTTAGCAACTGCTTTTTCGCTGTCATCAAAAACACCGTCTGCGGCTGCGATAGATAAAATCAGGCGCATAACCGTGCGGCATTCAACTTCATTGCCTCTCAGTTCATTTAATGCCCCATAGGCTTTTGACTCACCGATGTCCTGATCAAATTCAAAGTTATCAATAAAGTCTTTGAAAGCACCAATGACTTCCTGCGTCTTGAAAACGGACAGTGCATCATTGCTCTCGATGAACTTGAGCATTTTTTTCTTTTCTTCGGAATCCAGCGTACCATCAGCCATTGCGATTAAGGCTGCACCGGCTGTTGCCGCGTTTAAAAACTTTTTATTCTTAAACTTCAGTATTTCGGCTTTTAATTCACCGGACTTTTGCTTAAGGCCTGACATAAAATCACTAAAACTCATTGTTTCATCCTCGTGTTAAGTTAATCTGGTGAGCACCAGGATAAACCCCAGCCATAAGCCTGGTCTACCATTTGTAGATTATCAAAGTACTCATTCAATGGTGTTAATATGGCGTTATTTTTTTCAAAAACAACCATCGCCACGGCATAAAATGGCCTTACCATCAGCGAGTCGGGTGTCAAAATCTGAGACTGTAGTCCTGCGATCTGAAAATCCACCTGAACACTGTGCGATTTCCAGTCGCTATTGCCTTCAACCATAAAAGCAAA
>CACVAV010000103.1 GCA_902727945.1 uncultured Thiotrichaceae bacterium
GAAATCTTTCCGGGGCCAAAGGCAAAAACTACCAATAACATTACACCCCAGACCACGTGCTGCCAATAACCACCTGCGCCATCGATAGTAAACAGGTAAGGGTAAGAAATTACCGCTACAAAATTCAGTACAAATAATCCCAATGCAGCAGGGCGGCTCAATAAACCAATGATCAGTAAAGCGGGCAGAATTAATTCGCCGGCTGTGGCCATATAAGCTGCAATTTCTGCCGGAATGAATGGAACCTTATATTCATCTTCGAATAAGTATATTGTGCTGCTCCAGCTTTTAATTTTTGTCAGCCCGGAGAGAAGAAACACCCAGGATACATAGAGACGGAACCCTAATAAAATGAGTGGCTTTATAAAATTATCCATCGGCCAGCAATGGCTGGTTAAAAAGCCGGAGAGGGTAATCGGTTTCGACATTGTATACTCCTGTTTGAAGATTAAGTGTGTTAAATAAACTTATTATTAATATACGCTTAGGAGTGGTTATAGATGCAGTTTGTGAGAACTATTTTAATAATGACGAAATGAAATAATCCAGCCGTGCTGAATAGCAGAAGCTAGCAATACACCGACCTGCTCCTGAAACTGCTCTGATAATTCGGCTAAGGATTTATTCTGTCTGACGGCGGAAAGAAACTGCCATTGTTGTTCGTTGATCTGAACTTGCTGTAGCTGACGCTCTGAACGCCAGACAATAATATAATCATCCTGTTGTAATTGTATTTCTTCTAAAGGAATTTTACCGCCGTAATCTTCGGGTTGGTGAACGAGCCAAACCTGATGCACTGCATAAGGTGAGTGCAATACCCACATAGAGTCCGGTAGCTGAAATTGTGCGGATAATTGTTGTTCTTCAGTTAATGTGCCGAGTAATGAAAAATCACTAACTACCTGATTAGTAGCGTGCCACGCCTGGTGGCGCGCCCATTCCAGTTCAGCCACCTGATTAATCCAGCGTATCTTGGCAAAAGCCTCATGTTCACGCATAAAAGCTGCAAACCCATCACCATAATCAGCAAGAAAGGGTGTAGTGGGTGGGTGCTGATCAATGAATAGGTCACTAAAACCTTCAAAGAACTGCTCGCCGACTAATTGATTGCACACCGGATACAGCGAGGCAAGGTATTGCCATAAAATACCATGCACACTATTACGGTAAATACCCACCCGTTGTTCGGCAGATAACGCGCCTTGTTGCGTGACTGATTCAGCTATTAATCCTCGCTGATCAGAAAATACAGCTTCAGAAAAATGTGTTTGTAATTGTTTGAGTGATTCAGGCGGCGTGTTCAAGTTGAATACTCCCTGCTTTGTCTGCTTCGGCGAGTAGTATTTCCAATTCAGGCACATCATTATCCCATTCAATCAGCGTGGGGATATTACCGAGCTGTTTTACCGCTTGTGCGTATAAATCCCAAACAGGTTCTGTGACGTGATTACCGTGTGTATCTAATAAATGTGTGCCACGGTCTTCGTAACCTGCCAGGTGAATCTGGCGAACGCGTCTTGTCGGGATAGCATGCAGGTAGTCCAACGGATCAAAATTATGATTCATGGCACTGACATAAATATTATTTACATCCAGTAATAAACCGCAGTCAGCTTCCTCGACGACCGCTGTGAAAAACTCCCACTCCGTCATCACAGATTGTTTGTATTGCAAATAGCTGGAGACATTTTCGATGACTATTTCCCGTTCCAGGCGCTCCTGTGCTTCACGAATGCGTCCGGCAACATAGCGAATAGTTTCATCGGTATAGGGCAGGGGAATAAGATCATGTGTCACCCTGCCATGCACGGCTGTCCAGCATAAATGATCAGATACCCGCTGCGGATTAACCCGGTCAATCAATGCTTTCAGCAGGGAAAAATAATCTTCATTAAAAGGGTCAACAGAACCGATTGACATACCTACGCCATGCAGTGACAGCGGATATAGCTCTGCGATGGATAATAAATAATCTTGCTGGACACTATCCGGATTAAGGTAATTATCACTTAATACCTCAAGCCACGGAATGTTGGGTTGTTCTTTCAGAATACGGTCGATATGCTCAAAACGTAAACCAATGCCACAGCTGTGTTCTTCCATATCAGACCTTTAAATGAGTTTATTCATAAAGTTTATCAGATTCATAAAAAAGGCGATGTATCGTGAGACACACCGCCTGGTTGAGTCTTGTTTTGGAGTTAGCCTTCCAGAACAACACCACCGACCAGCTTTTCACAGGTGCCTTTAGGTAATTTGACCCACTCATTAGCATCGCCATCAGTTTTAGCCATACCTGCGCAAGCATGTCCGTTTGCACCGCAGTCATTCATTTTTGCTTTAACAACGCCTGCACATTTTTCCATTTCGGCTTTTTCATCAGCTGCCATAACACCTGAAGTTGCTGTTAAGCCTAAAGCCAAAACACTAGTAATTGCTGCAGTTGCTAAGATTTTAGAATTGCTCATTGTATGTTGCTCCGTGTTTATAATAGTAAAGAAAATCCGTTCACTTCCCGCTGGTCAAACTGGGTGTTGAATTGCGTTGAAGTTATAGATGTATACGGTAGTGTCGAAAATACAGATGCCAAATAATTTATAAAAATTGGAATTTACCCTCAATTAATTGTTACTCCGTGGGCTTTTTCTCATGAAAACCGGCTGTTACGGGTGACAAACATCATCATCAGCGTGGCAAATACCAGCAGGCCGGTTCCCGCTAACAACGCATAGTCTTCCATTTGCAGGATCATAAATAACAGATAATACAAACCACCGAGCATTAATAAGATAAACAGTCCTTTCCAGAAGCTGCGCAACACGGCCCAGGCATAAATCCAGATCATTATCACTACTGAGGAAGCTGCTGCAATGTAGGATTCTCTGAAGGGCAGGTGTTCTGCCAGCGCCATTAATATCAGGTAAAACAGGGCGAGTGCAAAGCCAATCAGACCATATTGCAGAATATGCAAGCGTGCACCACTGGCGATTTCAAAGGCAAAAAAGGTCAGAAAGGTGAGGGCGATGAACAGTATGCCGTATTTAACGGCCCGCTCTACCTGTGAGTATAAGGAAACCGGCTCGTATAAACTCACACCCGCCGTAAAATAACCGGGGTCGTATTTTGCTTTGTCTTCCAGCCACCAGTGTTGTGGGTAGCTACGTGCCAGATTAGGAATGTCCCAGCGTGCTTTGAAGCCGTCTTTATCAATATCGTGTGATTTAGGTAATAAGTCGCCCTGAAAACTCGGATGTTGCCAGCCTGAGGTCATGACAGTAGTGGTAGTTTTGCCCAGTGGCGCAAAAAATAAACCGTCGCTGCCTTGTAGTTCAAGCTCCAGCTTAAAATCATGTTTTGTATCATTAGAAGTCGCTTCATCTAAAGGCACATGAAAACCCTGTGCAATAACATCCGGTAAGCCTGTGCCGGGTTGTAGGCTAACTGAATCCCCATCCCATTCTACCGTAGCGCCGGAATTGATGGCTTTGGTGTCACTCAGACCGACCATCAGGAACACTTTGTCCCACAAGATACGCCGATCACCGTCACCACTATCTAACAGGAATTCATGGTCAAAGGCAGCGGTGACATCAAGCTTGGCGTTATAAACCAGTGCATCATAAATGCCCCGTTTACGACGCTCTTCATCGATTTTTGCACGAATGTCCAGCGTTTCCGGTAGCAGAATCAGCGTGTGATCATTAAATATATCTTTGGTG
Organism: uncultured Thiotrichaceae bacterium; assembly: GCA_902727945.1. Classification (GTDB taxonomy): domain Bacteria; phylum Pseudomonadota; class Gammaproteobacteria; order Thiotrichales; family Thiotrichaceae; genus Thiolinea. The sequence goes on from CACVAV010000103.1 coordinate 3,720, forward strand.
ACCACCTGATTTTTACCTTTGTCATCGGTCACTGTATCGACACTGGTTAAATGCTCAACATAGGGGATCACTAAAAACGGGCCGGTCAGGGTTTGTTTACCACCCCAGTCTGCTGCAACATCCTGAATTACCTGCTGTTGATAATGGCTTCTTTCATTAACCACACCGCCCACCATAAAGAGTGGAATCAGCATCAGCAGGATCATCAGGCCGATAATTAAAGTGTGCAGTGTGAGTGACGATGTGACGAATCGCCAGCGGTCGGTAGCCGTTTCGTTCATAAAATTATTTCCGTTTATTGGTACTGAAGTCGTAGACTTTCATATTTGGGCGTTATGGTGCTAAATATAGCATGACAAAAGCCATCAATAGGCAAAGCTCCACAGTGTGTAGATGCTAACGTCATAAATTGATCATAGTTTTTACATGTGTGTTTTGAGAGGGTGTAACTTACAAGGTGCTATTCATCAGCTGTATCTGTGTAATAGTCTAATTTTATGATAGATTGTTGTACCCGATGAACAGTGTCAGCCCTCACGGACATATAACAATCATAAAAGGTTAGATAGTGATGAACACAGTGGCAGAAAACCCTTCAAAAGATGTATTGCAACAGGAATATTCACAGGATGAGCAACAGCTTGTCCGGCAGACTGAAAATGTAATGACAAGCGGTGCGCCTGATGATGCTGCTGATCCTAATCAAAGTCTGGATCTGGTCAGAAAAATCCTGTTCGGTGAGCAGGTTAAACAAACTGAAAAGCGTCAGGCTTCGCTGGAGCGTTATATTCAGGCTTCAGTGGCCTCATTAAATGAAGAAACCTGTAAAAAAATTGATACGCTGAAAAGTGAAATAAGCGTGCTAACTGACTTGTTTGAGGAAGAAACTCAGACCAGAAAAACGAATCTGGCCGGCACGCAGGAAAATATTGAGAGAGTTGAGCACAGCATCGATAAGCTGGGACATCAGGTGATGAAAAACCACAGCGAACTTAATGAACGGCTGGGTGCTGAGAAAAACAGATTGGATGTCCAAATGAGAGATTGGCGTCAGGAAATTCTACAACAATTACAGGATGCAACGCAGGTGTTGGGCCATGAAAAGGCTGATCGCCAGTCTATTGCCGTTTTGCTGACTGAGATGGCAGAGCAACTGGTGACTGATGAATCAGTGGCCGGTTAAGCCTTATCAGACATAAGTCAGCTATTAAGTAATGTACTCTGAAAATAATACGTCTGCTCCTTTAGCACCTGAACCGCAAGCGCATGATATGCAGCGCTTGCGTGACTTGCTGCTGGGTAAAGATTATGAGTCGCTGCTGGAATTGCGTCGGCAGATTAATACGCCGGAATTGCATAGCGAACAAATCGCAAGAGTGGTGAGTGAGGCGCTTCAGCTTAGGGCAAGTCAGGATGAAACGCTGTCAGAAGTATTGTCGCCCACCATCGAAAATGCGCTTTCCCGTTCCATAGAAAGTGACCCGCAGCGGCTAGCTAATGCATTATATCCTGTGATGGGACCTGCTATCCGTCAGTCTATTCAGGAGGCGTTGGCTCAGACTTTTGATACATTCAATCAACTGCTGGAGCAAAGCCTTTCGCCGAAATTTTTAGGCTGGCGGTTTGATGCATGGCGTACCGGCCGTAGTTATTCAGAAGTCGTATTGCTGAATACGCTGGAGTATCAGGTGGAACAGGTGTTCCTGATTCATAGTGACACGGGGTTACTGCTGAGACATGCCGAAGCGCCACAGGCTATCAGCAAAGATCCGGATATGGTGTCCGGTATGTTAACGGCTATCCAGGATTTTATCGCTGATTCTTTCTCGATTCAGGGTGATGCTTCGTTAAAACGTTTACGTCTGGGTGAGCTTTCTGTGCTGATAGAACGAGGGCCGCGTGCTGTCCTGGCCGCTGTCGTGCGCGGTAATCCACCCGGTGATTTGGTGGAATTACTCACTGAAACACAGGAAAGTATTCATCAGCAAATGGCGCATACCCTGGTGAATTATGAAGGGGATAGCGAACCCTTTGTCAGGATTCATCATCTGCTGGAAGACTGTTTGGTGTCTCAACGTCAACAGCGTGTAAAAACAAAGCCCTGGTTTGCCGGGCTACTGTTATTAACGTTATTAAGTCTGGTGGCCTATTGGGGTTATCAACACCACCGTGCTGGACAGGATGAACTGGCGCTTGGGCAATCGGAGCAACAAGCTGCTGCCCAGTCATTACAGGATGAGCTTGAACAGAAAAAAAAGCTGCAGCAATTGGCCGCACAGGCTGAGCGTGAGCAGGAACAGGTATTCCGGGAACGTATAAAACAGATAAATGCAGAGCCGGGTGTTGTTGTGGTTAATACCGATAAAACAGAAACAGGCTATCGGATAGAGGGTCTGTTAGATCCATTGGCGCGACACCCTGACACCTTTGTTGAGCGCATGCCTTTATTAACGAGGGTCGGTGTGCGGGATGTTGATGCTACCTTTGATTATTCATTTCAGCCCTATGTTTCGGCTGAACCGGCGATGGTGATGAAACGTGCTCACCTGGTTTTGCAGCCTGCAAAAAACACAGTGTTAAATTTGAGAGATAGTGTATTTGTAGTTTCAGGCGTGGCTGAACAGGGCTGGCGTAACAAGCTTGAGAATTATTGGCGCAATATGCCCGGAGTGACAACATTAGATGTCAGCCGCCTGAAAGTGGCGGAACCGACACCTGTGCGGGAGCATACAGCTGCGATCAATCGTCTTGTTGATACGATTAACCGTGCGAAATACTTATTCGGTGCCGGAAGAACGGACGTTGATGAGACATCACCTCGCTTGAATCAGCAGTTAAGGCATATAAAAGAGTTGTTACGGTTAGCACAAGTTAATGAACAGGCAGTTCGCATTATATTAACCGGAAATACTGATCAGTCCGGCTCCGCCCGGATCAACGAACAAGTTTCCGCTGATAGAGCAGTGAATGTACGTGATTTTTTAATTGGGCGGGGTGTTCCCGCCGCTATCATTTCGTTGGGTAAAAAGCGAGGTTCCGAAGTGAATGAGCGGAGTGTGACTTATTGGGTGCGGGTTTATTGAGGCTTTGATCGTGATTCAGAAAAAAATATGCATGTTAGGCTCGTTTTCGGTAGGGAAAACCAGTCTGGTAAAACAATATGTTGAGAGTGTTTTCAGCGATAAATACCACACGACTCTGGGTGTGAAAGTCGATAAAAAGCAACTGACAGTGCAGGGGCAGGCTATGACGCTGATGTTATGGGATATTGCGGGTGATGATGACTTTTTTAAAGTGCGGCCCACACACCTTCGGGGAATGGCGGGCACTATTATTGTTATCGACGGAACGCGGCGCTATACATTTGATGTTGCTATGTCACTGTACAAAATGGTCAAAGCACTGCCTGACGGTCATAACATACCGGTTGTTTTTGCGTTAAATAAAGCTGACATGAAATCTCAGTGGGTGTTGTCTGAAGAAATGCTATTGGTATTAAAAGAAACCGGCAGTGCAGTGATCGAGAGTAGCGCTAAAGATGACCTCGGTGTTGATGAACTTTTTAGTACTTTAGCTGGGAAATTAGTACTAACCGGCAACATTAGCAAAGGAGCCATAGGGTGAGTGACTTTTTATCAAAGGTACAGAGTTTGCTGGATCAGGTTGCCTTAACGCGTAGAGAGGATGGCTATTTTATTGCACAATCTGCCTTACCTGACTGGTTCATCTATCACGCTGGCAGGCATATGCATCGGGGTGGCTATGATATTGTACAAAGCTTTGGGTACCTGAGTTGTTTCATTGAAGATGCGATGATGCACTGGCAAAGCCCCGGAGAAGTGTCGGTCACTTCTGATATTTGGATAGAAACAGATGTTTCCGGCAGAGAAGTTGCTTTTGAAGCGCAGGCGATGACGATGGAAGGGCACCAGGTTTTATTGTTGAAACGACTGGATAATAAACATTATCTTGAGCATAAAAGACTGTTGCAGAGCTTGCGTGACGGCAGGCTTAACCGTGAGGTGCTTGAAGCTGAACTCAGAGTGAGAACAAAACAGATTCGTCAGCGTGAAGCCGAAATTGCGCTAAAACTAATCGGCGTGACGGGCTTTCGTGACGAAGAAACAGGTGCCCATGTGCGCCGTATCGGTTTGTACGCAGCGAGCATTGCGGAGGCAATAGGCTGGGATCGTACCTTAGTGGATGACATTCGCATAGCAGCACCTATGCATGACATCGGCAAGGTGGCTATTCCGGATAATGTTTTACTCAAAGCCGGGTCACTGAATGATGAAGAGTTCGCGATTATGAAGCGGCATACGGTGATTGGTCATAAAATGCTGATAGGGACGGGCATCAGTGTGCTTGATATGGCGGCTGAAATTGCGCTCTGCCATCATGAACGCTGGGACGGCACCGGTTATCCGGCTGGTTTGAAGGGAGATGAAATTCCGCTCTCTGCCAGAATTACTGCGATAGTCGATATTTACGATGCCTTGGTGCATAAACGCGTGTACAAAGCCGCTATGGATGAAGCTGAAGCGCTTCATCTAATGCGTAATATGTCCGGCCAACACCTTGATCCTGAAATGTTTGGCGTTTTTCTGAG
>CACVAV010000104.1 GCA_902727945.1 uncultured Thiotrichaceae bacterium
AACTGACTGCCGGATGGGTTATCTTTTCTAACCACAACAGTGATTTTAAGTCGCTTGTCGCACATAAAAGATAAACTTAGTATGCGCCCATACTAATTAATTACCTGCACCAGACGGTGCAAAAGAGAATAAAAATGAGCATATTGAAAACAATTACCTCCTTTGTTAAAAACATGATCGACACCCACCAGAAAAGCCAGGTTATGCGGGTTTTAATGGACATGAGCAATAAACAGCTGGAAGACATTGGTGTTTCACGTTATCAGTTAGAACGTGGCGTTAAAGCATACCCATGGCATGACGCAGCAGAACAACCAAAACAGAGCATGCCGGCAGCTCAGGTGCTACCTTTCCAGCACCTGATAGCCACACCTTCTACGCTGATTATGGGTTCTGCTGCCAACGAGTCAGGTACAAAACAAGCGGCATAAAAGTAGCAATCGTTAAAAGCCCAACTGCCCAAACAAAAAAGCCCTGCTTGGTTGAAAACCAGACAGGGCTTTTTTTATTCCGTGACGTATCTCAAAATAATTACTTCATCGTTACCAGTTCTTCCGCACTCACCGGATGAATAGCGATGGTATCATCAAAATCCTTCTTGGTTGCGCCCATCTTGATGGCTACCGCAAAACCCTGCAGCATCTCGTCAACATCTTTGCCCAACAGGTGACAACCAATGACCTTCTCTTCCTCACCCAATACCACCAGCTTCATCACCGTTTTTACTTTATGCTGCGTGAAGGCATAATACATCGGGTTGAAACTGGTAGAGTAAACCTTAACCGCATCACCGTATTGCTCACGGGCTGCTTCTTCAGTCAGGCCAATCGTGCCAATCGGAGGATGGGTAAACATCACCGTCGGAATCAGATTGTAGTCCAGCTTGCGATCAGTCATGCCACCGAATAAACGATCACCCAAACGCCGCCCCGCCGCAATAGCCACCGGCGTCAGCTGCACGCCATACATATTGATAATGTCGCCCAGCGCATAAACACCTTGGGTACTGGTTTCCTGGAACTCATTAACATCAATTAAGCCACCATTTACCAATTCAATACCGGCATTTTCAATCGCAATAGCATCAGTATTAGGCACACGTCCGGCTGCCCACAACACCTGATCCAGATTATCCAGCTGAGCACCATTTTCAAAATTAATGGTTAACTTACCGTCGGCCTGCCTCTCAATACTGCCAATTTTGTCTTTGTCATTGCTAACAATGCCTTCCGACCCCATTTGCTGCAGCAGTGCTTCACGAATCGAATGGTCAAAACCAGCCAGGATCGAGCGTCCCTGGTGCAGCAGATGTGTTTCCGTACCCAGGGCATGCAGTACACCCGCCAACTCGAAAGCGATATAACCACCACCCACAACGGCTACTTTCTGCGGCTGCTCTTCATCCAGTTCAAAAAACTCATCTGAATTAATAACGTGCTCACCACCTACTAAGTCAGCCCGTACGGGTGTCGGACGTCCGCCCGTCGCAATCACAATGTGATCAGCAGTATAAGTTTCGCCAGCTACTTCCAACGTATGTGCATCAACAAAACGTGCAGCGCCCTCAATCAGCTCCACACCCGATTCATTCAGAAAGTCGTGGTACCAATCATTAATGCCACCAATCATATTTTCACGTTTGGCAACCAGCTTTTCCCAGTTCAGCTTACCGACCTGAACATCAAAACCGTAATCACTGGCATGATGCATAGCATGCGCCAGATTTGCGCCATACCACATCACTTTCTTGGGCACACAACCGCGATTAACACAGGTTCCACCCAGTTCGCCGGATTCAATGACTGCACATTTTGCACCGTATTTTGCTGCCCGCTCGACAACCGATAAACCACCACTACCTGCACCAATGGCTATCAAATCAAAATGCTTACTCATGCTCACCTCTTAATCAAAAAAATGTTAGTGTGAAATCCGGAACCAACCACATTGTCACCCTGCAGAAAATTCACTGGTACAAATGCGTACAAGCCTGTCCGAAAACAGGCTCATACGTTTGGGGACTACCGAAAAGACAGTCCTGCTTAATACGCTAAGATCGATAAAACAGATGCTTATCCATTCAGCAATTGATCCAACTCATCAGCGCCGCCGATATGCTCACCATTAATGAAAATCTGTGGCGCCGCATCTTTACCGGCAACCGCTAACAAGGTGCGGCTGGTATAATCACGGTTTAACACCAATTCTTCATACCCCAAACCCGCCTTTGCCAATGCAGCTTTGGCTTTTACACAGAACGGACAGCCCGGACGAGAGAATACCGTAATATCCTTCGGCTTATCAGCATTAGGGGCCAAGTATGCAAACATAGTATCTGCATCAGACACTTCAAAAGGATCGCCCGGCAAATCAGGTTCAATAAACTGCTTTTCTACCACACCATCTTTAACCAGCATGGAATAACGCCACGAGCGCTGACCAAAACCCAGGTCATTCTTATCAACCAACAAACCCATGCCACCGGTAAACTCACCATTACCATCCGGAAGAAAACGGATATTGTCAGCATGCTGATCCACTTTCCACTCATTCATCACGAAGGTATCGTTCACTGACATACAAACAATCTCATCAACACCCTGTGCTTTGAATGCATCAAACAACTGGTTATAGCGTGGTACGTGACTGGACGAACACGTCGGCGTGAATGCACCCGGCAATGAAAAAACCACGACAGTCTTACCTGCAAAAACGTCATCACTACTAACATCAGCCCAATCAGAACCCTCACGGGTATGGAATGTAACTGCCGGTACGCGCTGACCTTCTTTATTTTCAAACATCTCTCATTTCCTTGTTGTGTTTAAATACTGATTCCCCTGTGGGTGATCAGTGTGTGATTAAGATGGCTTGAAGTATGAGGATTATCCCCATTAAAACAAAACAGAATGTTTAGATCATAACGTCCTATAATTTAGAACACTAATCAACCCACAGCACTTTCCCTGAAGCAGACTCAATAGCAACCAACCGCTCAGCGTGTGCTGCCAACTCACTCTCATCTGCCCGCAGCACCGGCAAACGACTCACATCTAAACCGATTCTGCGAATAGCGCCCGCCAGTTGGCCCACCCCGGCTTTATTATCTTCTTTGCTCCCCAGCAACAAATCCACCTGGCCGCCGGTCATCGCTAAGTAAACATCACCCAGAATTTCCGAATCGAGCAAAGCACCGTGTAAAGTCCGGTGGCCGTTATTGATGCTATAACGCTTACACAGCGCATCCAATGAGTTACGCTGCCCCGGAAACAAATCCCGCGCCATCACCAGCGTGTCTATCACGGTGCAATAATCATTCATCGTTTTGAATTTGGCACCGGCTTTCTTCAGTTCACTGTCCAGAAAACCGATGTCAAAGGGGGCGTTATGAATGATAAGTTCAGCACCGTCTAAATAAGCCACCAAATCCTCAGCAATGTCCTTAAACCGGGGCTTGTCAGCCAGAAATTCATTAGTAATCCCGTGAACCTCCATCGCCCCCTGATCAATCTCCCGATCAGGCTGCAGGTACTGCCAGAAATTATTACCTGTCAGTTGGCGGTCAACCATTTCCACACAACCCACTTCTATAATGCGGTGGCCTTCTTTAGGTTCCAGTCCCGTGGTTTCTGTATCCAGAATAACTTGTCGCATGATTAATTCTCTTGATTTACGCTGATCATCAAAATGAGAAGTCGATTAGCTTACTGCGCTGCAATAGCATCATGCTCATCAATCGCCTTATTCGCCAAACCATCTACCCGCTCATTTTCCACGTGGCCGCTGTGCCCCTTAACCCATTGCCAATCAATCTCATGCCCTTGTCTGGCCTTATCAAGACGTTGCCATAACTCTTTATTTTTAACAGGCTTACCGGCTGCATTTTTCCAGTTCTTTTTCTTCCAGCCATGAATCCACTCAGTAATACCCTGCATGACATATTTTGAATCCGTCGTTAGCACCACCTGACACGGTTCTTTTAAAGCCTCCAAACCCTGAATGGCCGCCATCATCTCCATCTGATTATTTGTAGTTTCATGCTGATAGCCATACAATTCACGCTCTTTATCACCAAGACGCAGTAAAGTGCCCCAGCCCCCCTTACCCGGATTGCCACGACAAGCGCCATCGGTAAAAATTTCTACTGCCTTCATTCATGCTCCTTTGAATTATTTGCGGCTTGCCCCGCACCATTGGTATTAACAGCCATGCCCGGCTTCAATAGCGGTGATGTCCTGAGCTTGGGTTTCCAGGGGGTCATTTTCACTACTTTTTTTCGCACATGGATCAGACGCACATGCCCGAATGACTGAGAATATTTATCAGCCAGCCATTTAAGCCAACCCAACCGGTTAAATACCGACCAACGATCAATATTATAACGGTGTCCCACGGTGCGCACTTCCAACACCTCAAAACCCAACACTTCAAACCAGTCCTGCACCCGGAATGCCGTATATAAAGAGTGACTCTCATCACGCCGCACTAAATTTTTAAGCGCCAGACTGAGGCCACGAAGACTGAAAGCATTGAAAGCAATCAGAATACAATGTCCTTCCGGCACCAGCACCCGGTCGATTTCACGTAATACATCATGTGGTGAAGCGGCGCAATCAAGCACATGGCTGACCACTACCAAATCTAAATTATCAAACACCAGAGGCAAGGCAGCGGGGTTAGCTACTAAATCAACACTGGCATCCACACCCGCCTGCTCATCAAGCGCAATACTGAAACAGCTTCTGATCCGGGAATCATGCAGCAAGGTATATTCCCCCGCCAACTCACCCACCTGTACAGCATAATAACCAAAAATGTCATTACTCATCTCAGCAACCGCTGATTGCACTGCTGTTGCCGCATTTTGTCCGGCAACAGACTCATACCACTGCCGGATAGCCGTTTGACATGACATCATCACAAATGGGTGTCCGTTGTCAGTATTAGATTTGGCAAATTACCACCCACATCAATCAATTTAAATTATTAACTAAAAATTCAGTCAATGGCAAAACAATGCGAATATTCAGGATCAATCAACAATAACCACATTAGACTCACTAAACAATTAAATATGCTGAGCCGGTCAGTGAACGTCAGGGGCATAGACATGCTACACAATATTCCAAACTGGCGACATAAAAGCTAAAAACAACATACAAACGGGGCAATAATAAAAATGGGGCAACACTCTCACCTTCACTTTGCAGTCAAGGCGGCTGCAACGTGCGCACTATTCACCACTACCAGTCAGCTACAGGCACAAGGTGGCATTTTCGATCCTAATATACCGACTGCACTGCCACTTGGGCAAATGTATAATCAACAGGGCTACCAACAACCGCAGAATTATCAGGCAAGACAACAGCCACGCTATCAAGCTCCACAGCAGCAATACCAACAGCCGCGCCATCAATACCGCCAACCGATGCCACAACCTGCTGCTAACCATCAACCGCACTTGCAACAGGCTTCATTTGCACAACCACGTCAGCAGTATCCGATAGGCGCACCAGCGGGCGGCACTGTCTGGAGCCGTGTTACCAAGACTTACGGCCTACCTGACTACTCAAATAATTATCGCGTCAAAAAATACATACGTTCCTATGGTAGCAAACCCAGCCACATGAGTACCTTGTTTCAACGCGCTGATCCCTTTATGCACATGATTATTGAAGAAGTGAATCGTCGGGGCATACCTGCAGAAATCGCTTTACTACCGTTTGTGGAAAGTGGTTTCAGGCTTGATGTTTTTTCTCATGCCAGTGCAGCAGGATTATGGCAATTCATCCCTTCCACCGGACGCGCCTACGGACTAAAACAAACCCGTGGCTTTGATGCACGAATGGATCCGTTTGCCGCAACCAATGCAGCACTGAACTACCTGCAAAAGCTGCACAGAGAATTCAAAGGCGACTGGCTGAAAGCGTTAGCCGCTTACAATTGCGGGGAAAACTGTGTTCACCGCGCTGTAGCCAAAGCCCGCAGAGCAGGGAAATCACCCAGCTACTGGAATCTTTCCCTACCGAAAGAGACCATGAATTATGTACCACGGTTACTCGCATTCAGAGAGCTACTAGGCAAGTCGAATCAATATGGCCTGCGCCTGCCTGCGACACCCAACTCAGCCAAACTTGTTCAGGTATCACTGAGTAAGCCGGTTAATTTGCGCCAGGCCGCTTTGCGTGCCGGACTACCGGGTAATTTACTGACCCGCCTGAACCCTAATTTCCGCAAGGGTATTACTCAGCCGGGGCTATCTGACCGGATTGCCGTGCCCCGCAAAAACGTCGATCGTTTAATTCAGGTGCTTCGGACAATGCCTCCGGCCTAGGACGCTGCCCGAAAACAGGCGGCCCTACTCCCGCCTGTCGTTATAATTTGCAGATAAAAGGCTTAGCCGATAGAACTAATCAAACAGAAAGTATTAACACCTCCTGTTTGCAACATTAAACACCCCATTAACACAATAATATGGCCGAATATGTCTCAACTCACCATCAGCCTCAACAGCCAGGTCACCAAACGCATCAAACTGACAAAGCCGACCTATATCATTGGACGGGACCCACAGTGTGACATCATCCTGCCCGAACGTACTATCAGTAGTCACCATGCAAGGTTAATAAATACCGGAGAGGACTGTTTTCTTGAAGACACTCATAGTACCAATGGCGTTTATGTTAATTCACATCCAACCAGGAAACACTTGCTGATTGATAAGGACACCATCAATATTGGTAAATACCAGCTTACTTTTCACAGCTCCGTGAATTTATTGACTCAGCTGCGCCAACTCAGTGTACACCCACGGATCACTAAAGCACCGGGAATACCTTGGCTGGAAATCCGCGCTGGAATCAAACAAGGCAACATCATTCCATTAGAGCGTGAGCAAATAACACTGGGAGAAAAAGACATGGGTAGCATCACTATCGAACGAACATCAAGGGGCAAACATCTTTTACATGGCACCTCTGAGGATGGAACATCAGAAACGATTCAACTCAGCGAGGGTGATAGTTTCCATGTCGGAAATGTTGAGCTAGTGTTCCATGCGGCAGAATAAAACGCTAAGCTAAAGTCTTTTCCGGCAAAATACACTGAGATGAACACCCCACTACAAATTCTCAGAAAACAACTCAGGCAACAACGCTTAGCCCTGAGCAAAAGTCAGCAACAACACATGTCCTCTCTGGCCATACAGCGCTTGCAACGTTCAGCGCTATTCCGCTCCGCAAGAAATATTGCCATCTACCTACCGGTACGCGGTGAAATAGACCCATCTCAGTTGCCGGACTTTGGCAGAGCGGGCCAACAATTCTATCTGCCGGTACTCTCGCTTTATAAACAACATGGCTTGGTTTTTGTACGCTGGAATAAACGCACGCGGTTTCGTCTGAATCAATACCAGATTCCTGAACCCATCATAAGATACAGCCAACTAAAGTCTGCACGAAAGCTGGATTTAGTGGTTATGCCATTATTAGCATTCGACCGGACGGGTAGCCGTTTAGGCATGGGTGGCGGGTACTATGACCGTAGTTTTGCGTTCAAGATGAGGACGGGGCAGACACGCAAACCAACATTGCTGGGTATTGCCTATCAGTTCCAGCAGGTAGAATCACTCCTCGGACAACCCTGGGATGTCCCCCTTGATGCTATAGTAACTGAAACCCAACTCATAAAATTTGTCCCTTCTGGCTAAATCAGCAATATTAGCGCTAGACTATATTAGAAAACACTGATATAGTTTTATTTATCGATTGGCCACCCCGCCAATCCGGAAAACACATACCGCGTTCAGGAGATACAGTAATGAAAAAGATGTTAGTAGGATTGAGTTTATTAGCCTTGTCTGCATCCGCCAGTGCAAATTTTGACTTTTTTGATAACAATAACGGCGAGTGGAAAATGGGGCCTTACGGCCCTTATTATGAACAAAGCGACTGGCCGGAATGGACACCCATGTACTGGATGGAAGAAATGATGGACAGCTTCGACAGTGACGACAACTATGGTGGTGGCAACAACTTCAACATGCCGTTCACCAATGGTAATAATGGTTTCCGCATGCCGTTTAATAATGGTGGTAATGGCTTCAATATGCCTTTTAATAACGGCAGCAATGGCTTCAGCATGCCGTTTAATAGTGGCAATGGTTTTAACATGCCTTTTAACGGCAATGCTAACCCCTATTATGGCAACGCACCCATGATGCCTGCTCCAATGCCTTATGGCGCGGCACCTATGGCTCCTGCTATGCCAGTAGCACCGGTTGTCCCGACAGCACCTGGCCCGGCAGCTAATACAGCAACACC
>CACVAV010000105.1 GCA_902727945.1 uncultured Thiotrichaceae bacterium
GCGCAGCGCTTCAGCCGTTTCGCGGATTTCACGTTCACCCGGCAGAAACACCAGCACATCACCGCTGCTTTCCCGGCCCAGCTCATCCACTGCTTCCAGAATAGCTTCAGTCTGATCGCGCTCATCTTCGCCTTCCACATCGACTAAAGGCCGGTAGCGCATTTCAACCGGATATGTGCGTCCTGAGACTTCAATAATCGGCGCACCGGTGAAGTGTTGCGCGAAACGTTCGGGGTCAATGGTCGCAGAGGTAATAATTAGCTTCAGATCACGCCGCTTCGGCAGCAACCATTTCAGATAACCCAGCAGGAAATCAATATTGAGGCTGCGTTCGTGCGCCTCATCAATAATCAGCGTGTCGTAATCATTCAGAAAACGGTCGCGCTGAATTTCCGCCAACAGAATGCCGTCAGTCATCAGTTTGATGTAACTGTCTTTCCGGGTTTTGTCGGTGAAGCGGACTTTATAGCCCACCTGCTGGCCTAACGGGCTTTTGAGTTCCTCGGCGATACGGGCGGCGACCGTGCGGGCCGCTAGACGACGCGGCTGGGTGTGGCCGATGAAACCATTAATGCCCAGTCCGGCATCCAGGCACATCTTCGGCAGCTGGGTGGTTTTACCCGAGCCGGTTTCGCCACAAATAACGATGACCTGATTTCCCTTGATCGCTTTAATGATTTCGTCGCGACGCTGGGCAACGGGGAGATCATCGGGGTATTCCGGTTTTAGCACATTCGCTACACGCAGTTCGCGCCGTTTAGCTGAGGCTTCTGCTTTCTGTAGCCACTGAACTAAACGCTGCTCATCCGGCTTACGCTCCAGTTGTTGTAACTGGCGGCGCAGGCGATGGCGGTCAGCACCCATGCAATCATTGATTCTTTTGCGCAGGGCCTGGATGTTTTGCTTGTTTGTGGATGTTGGCGTTGAATCAGTCAATGTCGGGTATCAATTATTATGAGTAGTGAGGGTATTTTAGAGGGTGTTGCGGGTAATACAACGATTTGTCTTATTTGTTGTTTCTTCCTGTGTAAGAAATTTGAGGTGCATAGGCGTATCTATTTTGCGGCTACGACAAGTAAATTTAGTATTGGTTTCATATAAGTTATTGTTTTTATATAAGAAAAAACGATTGATTTTTTGACTTCATAAGAAAAATTAGTCCTATACTCATGGCGAATGATAATTCTAATGAGGTATAAATATGAAAAAGCAAAACTACTTTACAATACTTTTTATGACAGCCGTACTCCTGTTGCCCGGCCTGCTTCAGGCGGCCACCAGCAAGGACGAGTCTTTGTTTTATGCGGCCCGTGCCGGTCAACATCATCAGGTAGCCAGTCTTATAAAACAAGGTGCTAATGTCAACTATGCAAACCGTTCACGTGAAACGCCGATGCATGTGGCTGCTTCAACAGGGCAGACGGGTGTGATGCAGTATCTGCGTGGCCAGGGTGCCCGCCATAATGTGGCTACCGTTAATGGTTGGTATCCTATCCACCATGCTGTGCGCTTTGGTCGTATTGGTGCTGCACGGTATTTATTGCAACTGGGTTCCCCGGTCTATGCAAAAACCAGGGATGGTAA
>CACVAV010000106.1:0-2163 GCA_902727945.1 uncultured Thiotrichaceae bacterium
GGCGTTTATACGCTTGTTTATAGAGACGATAAGCACTTTTTGAATTTTTACGCGCTGCCAGACACTGTGCAGAAAAAGCAAAAAGCAGGTATGGAAGCTTACTACCAGTTTAACGGTATTGTTGAATCGAGGAGTAGCGATCCACGAAGCGCGTCAGCATTGAATAAACAAATTTGGTTAGGCTGTACGCTGTCTTACAGTATTTAATTCATACGCGAAGCCATTCCGGTGGTACTCAGTCAGCGTGGTGATGGCCGTGGCACGCACCATTGCAGGCAAAACGGCTGGCTTTACGCTGACTGAGTCACTGTTCGTCTCAAACGTTGCGGAGCTTAACTGATATTTATTTACTGTCCGGTATTATTCTGCCATAAAGGATAGATAACCAACGCTTAGGTTAAGGCCTGCTAGCTATTAGACCTTAGGTATGCCCCGGAAAATGAACAAAAATAATAGTAATAAACCCGAAAAAACCGCTGCCTATGCGCACAATCGCTTTAGCAATACGCTGCTCGCCACCCAGTTTCTCATATTGGCCAGTGCTTTAAATGCGTATTTTTTAAGTAGCGAGTTCATCGGGCAACACCAGGTGCCTTACCTGTTCGGCATTCGTTTTGACGTTGCCTTGCTATCGGCAAGCGCGATTCTGGTCATCCCTCTGCTTAGCATCGTGAGTCGTTATAGTCTAGAAAGAGCCACCTTTTGGTATTTTTGGCTATTATCCATCCTCACTGCTGTTATGGCTGTTGTCGAGGGCGGACTTTACAGCGTGCCGGTCATGTGCTTTCCAATCATTGCGATATTTGCTGCATTGCATACCCCGCAAAGTGTGTTCTTGTCTATCTGTGGTTTTTTCTCCATCGTGGTTATTTTAATGGCAATCAATCACAGCTATGGCTGGTTTGAAGGCATGGTCACCTCTGGCAGTGCGCGTATGATCGATTTTTTGATTTTGGTGCTTATCTCAAGCTATATCGCCTGGTCATTAGGCAGGGATATGAAACGATCAATCTCCCAACTGAAGCTTGAACATCAGGAGGTGGTTGAGTCGAGAAAACTGATTCAACATTTGGCTGATACTGACTCGCTGACTAATCTGGCAAATCGTAGTTACGCCATAACACGCTTTGAAGCAATGCAGGCTGAGTTAGTGCTTACCCATGAGGAAATCGGTTTATATTTTATTGACCTGGATAACTTCAAAAGTATCAACGACATGTTTGACCATTACGTGGGCGATAAATTACTCAGAATTGTCGCAAAACGCCTCCGCAGAATAGTGGATACAAATGGTTTGGTTTGCAGGCTGGGAGGTGATGAATTTGCTTTATTTATTAAAGTTAACCGGACATTTGATCATGGTGCCCTGGCCAGAGAAATTTTGGCATCACTGTCGGAACCGCATCTCATCCTGGGGACTCAATCCGAAATAACGGCTTCTATTGGTATTACGGTGATAAATGACCAGGACATTAGTTTTGATAACGCCCGCAAGCAAGCTGATATGGCGATGTATAAGTCCAAACAGTCGGGGAAAAATGACTACCATCAGTACAGTGAAAATTTACACCGCGACTATATGAAAAACCTGATGATGATTGATGACCTGAAGGATGCACTCAACAAAGGATTATTTGACCTTCATTTTCAACCGAAAGTAGCCATCGATTCTAATCAAGTGATCGGAGCCGAAGCACTACTTCGTTGGAACCGTGAAAATACCCACAACCTGGCACCGAGTGATTTTATCCCCATTATTGAATCAACGGAACTCATCCATAGTATTGGCACCTGGGTGATAGATCAGGCTTGTGCAGCCTGCAAGCAGTGGCATGAAAAAGGTTATGATATTTCAGTGGCCGTTAATGTATCGGCTTCGCAACTGGCGCGCCCTGGTTTCTACGAAATCATCAATAATGCCTTACATACCAGTGGATTGCAGGCTCAGTATTTAGAAATAGAACTGACCGAACACTTTTTAATTCAGGAAAATGCCATTATCAAGTCGCAGTTAAGCGAACTTAAAAAACTGGGCGTCAAGCTGGCCATTGACGATTTTGGGACGGGCTACTCAAATATGGGCTACCTTACGCGCTTTGAGGTAGACACCCTAAAGCTCGATAGAAGCTTTATTTGTGAGATTGAACAGTCGCCAAATACATT
>CACVAV010000106.1:2263-8304 GCA_902727945.1 uncultured Thiotrichaceae bacterium
TTGCTGAGTAGTAGTCTGAATTTATTATTTCAAGGAGTGATAGCAATGAATTTAAAATTAACATTAGGCGTATTGATAGCGGGTCTTTTCATGAGTGCGCAGGCAGTGCATGCGTGTAACAGTTCAGCGAAAGCAGGTAAAGAAGGCGGCTACATGAAAATGGCTGCAGCGGATACCAGTGGCGGTGAAACGTCGATGACGAAAAGTGATGATGCTGCCAGTACCGATCCGGTAGACATTATTGACACAGCAGTGGCTGCCGGTAGTTTTGCTACACTGGCTAAAGCGTTAACCGCTGCAGAATTGATTGATACCTTAAAAGGTGAAGGGCCATTCACTGTATTTGCGCCAACGGATGAAGCGTTTGCAAAGATTCCTGAGGAAACTTTGAACGCAATTTTGGCTGATAAGGATAAATTGACCAAAATACTGACTTATCACGTGGTCGCCGGTAAAGTAACTGCGGCTGATGTGGTTAAGCTGGAAAGCGCTGAAACAGTGGCGGGGCCTGAGTTGACGATTGACGCCAGTGACGGTGTAAAGGTTAACGACGCTACGGTAACCCAGGCCGATGTGATGGCCAGTAACGGTGTTATCCATGTCATTGATACGGTGTTACTGCCGCCGGAAGAATGAGTTACGTACTACCTCATTAAGTGTCAATGTTCACACATCATTTCATAGTCGATGGGTTTACAGTAGAAGAGCAGACCATGTTGTCTGCTCTTTTTCATCTAAAGACTGGTTTCTAAGCATGCTATCAGTCGTTCCATTTTGTCGGCTAAACAACGCTTGGCAGGCAGACTACTGCTATACTGTAAGTAATTATAAAAATTAGCAGATGGCAGAACAGTATGCAGATCGCCCCGGCAGAAAAAACTGAGCTTTCCCGTTATGAAATTCCCTTGAGTGAAGCCAAGGCAAAGCAATGGATTGATTCGCTTTCCAGTACCGATACTGGTGAGACCACCCGACGTGTTTTTTATGGCTTAGTCGATTTTAACCGCCGCATGGTACCGCCTGCCGTGCGCATTCGTATAGCT
The DNA here is from genome assembly GCA_902727945.1 of uncultured Thiotrichaceae bacterium. GTDB lineage: Bacteria > Pseudomonadota > Gammaproteobacteria > Thiotrichales > Thiotrichaceae > Thiolinea. Next base: position 3,307 of record CACVAV010000106.1, read on the forward strand.
GAGCGTTTACGGCCTAAGTTTGAGTTATTACACGTCAACCTGAAACGTCACCTGAAATCCCAGTCTTTCCCCCTGGCACCCCGTAGCCAGAAAATCTCCGACCTTAATCAATCACTGCTACTGGAATATGCAGGGCTGTATCAGTTGTCTGTGTTAGACATGATTAATCAGGATGTTGAACGAAAAAAGGCCTTGCAGGTCTCCATTTTCCGGGTCATTAATTATTTGGGTAAGTATTTATTCAGTAGTTACTCGGTTTATAGCCGTACCGGCGAAACTGTTTGGCGTGATATTCACCATATGTATCTACTGGCTTCTGAGCGTGGCTTAGAGAAACTAAAGATTAGCGGTGATGATGCGAAGGCCAGTAGCATCGAAGAGCATTATCTACAGCTGAATTTATTGGCATTGTGTAAACCTTACAGCCTTCGCCAGGAAGAAGTGCTGCGTTTAGAAAATTTTATTAAAGAAAATATTAAGTCTGTCAGTTTGACAAAAGAACCGATTAATGAAGAGTTGCTCGGTAATTTTGTGCATGCAGTCATTATGAATAACGATGAACCGGCAGTCATTATGCCTTATGGTGATATGCCACACTCACCAACGGTAAGAGTGTTCAATATTCGTGCTCTGGTGATGAAACTGAATGAATTGATCGGTACTGGAAATGATGAGCACTCCGCACGATTAGTGCTGGGCAATGTGTTAAGCCGCAACCTGGCTAAGCGTATTATTTATCATTTAACGACGGTTAGAAACCGGCAACATAATCGTGTTGATTGTGATGAAGAAATCATGGTAGTGATGGGTATGCAGCCGGTGCATCGGGTGATTGATAATAGCAGGAAACAAGGCAACGGCGACATGCAGCGTGAAGAAGACCTGTTGTTCAATAATATGCTGTATGGCGAGTCGACTGTTGCGCCCGATGCCGCTGAACCGGAAGCCGTAAGTAGCAGACTTTCGCCTCAGGACAGAGAAAGCGGCGTACGTATTTGGCGGATTAAAAACAGCAGTGTTGGCGGGTATGGGTTGCACTGGGATACTGCGGACAGTTCTCCGGCTAAAGTGGGCGAGTTAGTGGGCCTGAGAGATATGCGTGAACAGGATAATCCGTGGATGACCGGCGTAGTGAAATGGATGGAATACCTGCCTAAGCAGGGCCTGTTTTGTGGTGTGGAATTGTTATCTGTGGAAACCAGAGTTTGCGAGATCAACCAGATTGTTAACCGGACACTGAATCATAATTTACCTATTGAGGGGTTGATGCTCCCCGCTATTGAGGGGTTGCGGGAAGAGGCTGTGTTTATTCTACCGGCTTATATTTTTATTCCGGGTGATGAACTTAATGTAAAATATGATGGTCGGGAAGAAAGAGTTACCTTGTCTACCCTGGATGAGTGTTTAGGCACTTTTGCGCATTTTAACTTTAAAGTCATCGAAAAAGATGCGGATGCTAACGCTACGGATGACTTCGCGGATCTCTGGGATGCTTTGTAATTTTTAGTGTTTTTCAGTCTGTCCTCAGGGCAGGCTCGATAATCGGAAAAATAAGCCTGCTTTATGTGTAAGCCTGTTCATCGGTGCTATCTTGACCCGCATGAGCCAGCATGTAATACAGTGCCTCGTCATTCAACAGAATGGCAGTGAGCAAAAAAATTTAGAAGCAGCATTACGTGGTAGTCACTTTAAGCCAAGGTATCAGCATGTCAATAATTCAGCTGATTTACACCGCTGGTTAGGGCATCTGCCAGCACTGTTATTCTGTCCGGATAACATGAGTGCTCCGCAGCGACAGAAACTCCATGACACCCTTTATAAGCTGGCACCGGATTGCATTGTTGTTTATTACTCGGATGACCGGTGGAGCGGACTGTCGTTAACATCGGGTGAGATTGTTACCTGCACATTAACCGCAGGAAGGCCTGCTGAATTGCGCAGACAGCTGGATTATTTGCTGGCGTACGCAGCGATGAAATCTGAGTTCCGGCATTGCAAACACCTGTTAAGTATTGTCGAACACCGTAACCAATGGCTGGTTGAATATTCGCGGGAGGCTGTTGCGTATATCACGCGAAACCAGCACCTTTATGTGAATGCAGCTTATATGCACCTGTTCGGTTTTGACTCTGAGTTGGGGGCACTGAATGCGTCTGTGTCACAATTAGTTTCACCGGCTCATCATAAAGCTTTTTTATCCCTGAGCCGTGAAACAGAGCACAAAGCATTTCTGCCGAATAAATTTTTGCTGCATATGTGCAGTTCACACCGGGCTGATGGCTTTTTCCGCGCTGAAGTGCGTTTTATACCCGCAGTATTTCGTGGTCAGCGTTGTATCCAGTTACATGTACATCCTTTGCTTGACACAACCTCTGATAGAAAAAAAGACAAGCAACCGGCTGCTCCTGACCCATGGGAAGTACGTGCTCCTATTGCATCGAAGGGTGGGACAAAAGCGGGTAAAGCCACCTCTGTTTCCAGAAGGGCTGTCGCTATACCAAAACCTGTAAACAGGAATGCTTTGAAGGTGGATTTTCAGGAGTTGCTGAACCTGAAGGGCAGTGAAAACCCCGCGTTGTTCATGGTCAGGCCGTATATGAAAAAACCCGGAACCACTATTTCAGGTAAAGCACTACTGTCAAAACTGGATGCCGGAGCCAGGATTAAAGTCGATGAACAGTGTTTGGAAGTGGCGGCGCGTTATTTGTATAAACGCTTTGATCATCCTTTAAAACATAAGGTGTGGGTTGAATTGGGTGACTGGGCCTTTACGGATAAAAAGGGGTTGGAACGCCTGCTCAAATTTTTAAATGAACATAAGGCGATCATCGCCACATTTGTGGTGTCGGTTGATGCGAACAGTTGCATCAGGCTAAGGGAAAGCGCTGTTAAAGTATTGCCGTTATTGCACGACACCGGTGTGAAAATTGCGTTAGGCGATATTCGTGAATTAACACCGGAGGTGTCTGCGCTGTTGGAAATTAGTGGTGCCACCCTGGTAAGGACACACCCGGATTTACTTAAACAGGTCAGGACATCAGGTGTGATTCCTGAGGAATTGGTGCAGATTTTACAGCTTGAAAATGCCGGTGTGGTAATTGATGGTGTGGGTGATGTGAATATTATGAATCTGTTGTGTGAAAGTAATGCGGCTTACCTGCAAGGTGATGTATTGGATAAATTCTCCCGGTAAGCCTGCTGCGACTAATGAGTATGATTGATGTAATGGATGAGGAGATATGCCGGAAAAGGAAGTCGGTATAAAACTGGCGTTGTTAATTGAACAGGTAGTGTTGCCACGCTGGCAGTATGAAATGGTGGCGCGTTTACAGCTGATAGAGCACGTGCAAATTGTTTTGATAGTGCGTGGTCACTCCGGAAAACCGCAACCATTCATCAAACGGGTGTTGAGCAATGTACTCAGGCTGAGTAGTCTGTTGGAAAAGTATGTGTTCGGCTGGCAAGGTGATGCCCGGAAATGTGCTGATATTCGCCCACTGATAAACAACGCCACGATATTGGATAGGGCCATGGCGGTTGACGGGCAACAGCACTTTGAGCGCTCTGCCGTTGATTTGCTGATTGATTTGCGTAGTGGCGTTGAGCAACCTGATTACCCTGACTATTGTTATTCCAGCACCACGCAGCAGGTATGGCGTCATTTTTATGATGCTGCCGGGTCTGCGGAACTATTGACAGCTGGTATTAAAGAGTTTTGCACAGGACAGCCTGTGCTTAATTCAGGCATTATCAGTGAGTGCAAGGCGGGAGAAAGCGCTTGTTTGTTATGGAGTGGCAGTGGGGTTGACCGGCCACTATTGACACAGAATATTGATCAGATGTTGTGGAAAATGGTCGATTTCATGCCTCTTTTGCTGCGTAATCATTCTGATATTGATGCGCTGGCAGTACTAAAGGCAAGCCGTGGCAACTACCATAAAACCCATCGAAGTTTAAAATTTCCGGGCAGGCGCCAAACTTCTACTGAGTCGGACGCTGTAACTCTATCCGGGCCTGCTGCAGATTTTTACCTTCCGGCTTTATTTAAGTTATTTCAGCGTAGTTTGTCGCAATTCGGAGCAAAAATTCTGAGTCGCTTGCCGTGGAATACGGTGCAGGAACAATGGGTTTTGTTGTTAGGCCGCAAAGCTACCTTAACTTCGGCTAATGACATTCGGGCTATCAGTGATTTTAAAAAAATAATTCCGCCTGCTGATCGTTTCTGGGCTGATCCTTTTCTGGTGAGTTGGTTGGGACAGGACTATGTGTTTTTTGAAGAACTGATCTATCGTGAGGGTAAAGGAACGCTGGCTTGCATGGCCTTACATGCCGTAGATGTTTCAGCCGAAAGTGATCAGTCTAATCAGTCGGTGGTTATTCTGGAAAAGCCCTATCACCTTTCTTATCCTTTTACCTTTCAGTATCAGGGAGCCTTGTACATGATGCCGGAGTCAGCAGAAAATCAGACCCTGGATGTTTATCGCTGTGAGCAATTTCCGTATCAATGGACATGGGTAAAAACGCTGATGCGTGATATTGAAGCCTATGATGCCACCTTGTACGAAGATGAACAGGGGGAGTGGTGGCTGTTTGTTTGTATGCGCCACCACGAATACGCTTCGACCAATGAATTGCTTTATCTGTTTTCAGCCTCCAGTCCCCTCAGTGATGATTGGGCGGCTCATCCTGCTAACCCTATTGTGACCGATGCCGCTACCGCCAGGCCAGCCGGACACTTGTTGCACCTTGATGGCAAGTTATACCGGCCATCACAAAACTGTGCCGGTAGTTACGGGCGGGGGTTAAATCTGAATGAAATTATTACCCTGAATCATCAGGAATACCGGGAGCAGACCAGCAGTCGGATTATCCCTGCCGGTCGCTCAGCGCTGGACGGTATTCATACCCTGAATTGTCTAAAAGATAGGGTAGTCAGCGATGGTATATTCCTGCGTAAGTAAATAGTTAATTAAAACAAGGGTATGAATAACCGTGAAT